>NZ_QUEL01000036.1:0-14098 GCF_003478145.1 Clostridium sp. AF29-8BH
CACAGTCACGCGCAAAAATCCATCAAAAATTGCCTACGGCAATGGGATTTTTGCCTGCTGGCCCATGTTTTCGTACGGTCAGCGCAGTAAATGCGCAGACCTACTGAACAGTTACCATAGGACACATTTTTCTATGAAATAAAAAGCCAGTTCTATATCTCTCTTAATACACCAAAGATATAAAAACTGACTTTTTACCATTCTTAGATTTTTATATCTGCTTCCTCTTTTAAGCAGATATGGTATGTAAACTTCCCATCATACAGATCCGTAAACTTCACCGAACGCCCACCTTAGTACACAATCTTGTACTCGCTGGAACCTTCTCCATTTACCACATAGTAAACGGCACGCTCTTCCGGTTTAACATACAGGGTCAGAGTCTCAATCTCGTCCTCTTTATGTCCCAGAGCTGCATATGCTTTCTTTGCTTCTGCCTCCAGCTTCTCGATAGAAATCTCAGCACCTGCGTACTGTACGTATGCAACTGTCTTTACTTCCTTTTTCTCAGCTGTCTTCTTTGCTGCAGTGGTTGTCTTTGTGGTTGTCTTTGTGGTTCTCTTTGCAGTTGTTTTCTTTACGGTCACGTCTGTCTCCTTTTTCTCTGCGGCTGCTGCCATCTCTTTCTTCTCTGCGAGGGCGGTCTCCTTCTTCTGTACCGGCGCTACGGCTGTTTCTTTCTTCTCTACATGTGCCAGTGCAGTTTCCTTTTTCGGAACGGATGCTACTGCCGTCTCTTTTTTCTCCACCGCTGCAACAGCTGTTTCCTTCTTTGCCACTTCCGCTACCGCTGTCTCTTTCTTTGCGACTGCTGCCACTGCCGTTTCTTTCTTCGCCACTTCAGCTACGGCTGTCTCTTTTTTCTCCACAACAGACGGAACCTTTTTCTCTTCCGTTGAAACAGATTTCTTTGCCGCTGTCTTGGCTAATGTTTTCTTTCTCTGAACCATATATCTCATCCTCCTTCTCTGCTTTCTCCGCAACGTCTTCCGGCTTGTGATTCTGTGCTCACTCACACGGCGCAGCTTTTCCGCCTGCGGCAATGCCTCTTATCCGATTCATTCCCGACAGTCGAAGTAGGGACACCGCCTAATCACATCCTTGTCATTCTGCGGTATCCCCATAATTTAATTGTCTTATATTCAAGTTTCCCCAAGTTGTCTGTCCATTCAGATTATCACACAAATGGTCTTTTTCCGCCCTTGATCCACCGTCAAGCACATCCTATCCCTATTTCCATGACCTTGTCTGAACTTTAACAAATTATACGGCAATTTCCTGTTTTTGTCAACAAAACCGCTCTTCCTACCGAATCGCCAAGTACAAATTATAAAATCCAGTTACACTGACGATTCCCACCATAATCGGCGTCAGGAATCGGATGCAGAACACCCAGAGTTTTCCCAGACGGAATTTCGTACCGTCCGCCTCGATCTCCGCAAGTAGATACTCCGGTTTCCATTTCCAGCCTACATAGTAGCACATCGTGAGTCCACCGAGCGGCATCAGAATATTATCCGTTACCAGTCCAGCGAAATCAAAGACCGACTGATTCAGGATTGTGACATCACTCAGGACGCCGAAGGACAGCGCACTCGGAATGCCAAGCAGCGTGATCGCCGTACCAATCACAAGCGCCGCATGCTTGCGTTCCCAGCCCAGCGAATCAATCGCAAAAGAGGCACAGACTTCCAGAAGTGCGATCGCACTCGTAACGGCTGCGAAAAAAAACCAGCGCAAAAAACAGGATTGCAAAGAAAGTTCCCCCCGCAATATTCGCAAATACCATCGGCAGTGTGCCGAAAATCAGTCCCGGTCCCTGTCCCGGCTCCAGACCGAAGGCAAATACTGCCGGAAAGATCGCGATACCCGCGAGAACCGCAATCACGGTGTCCAGACCACCGACGATCATACAGCTTTTTGGAATATTTTCCTTTCCACTCAGATAGCTTCCGTAGGTGATCGTGATACCCATACAGAGACTCAGGGAATAAAACACCTGTCCCAGTGCCGCGCTGACAGAAGAAAGCGTGAACGCCGAAAAATCCGGCTGGAAGATAAATAACAGTCCTTTCGAAGCTCCCGGAAGCGTCACGCTTCTGAAAATGATGACAAATAACAGAACCAGAAGCATCGGCATCATCAATTTGCTCGCTTTCTCAATGCCATTGATGCCAAAATAGCAGACAGCTATAGTCGCTGCCATAAATACAATATGCCAGATCACCGGCTCGCTACTGCCGATAAAGGCGTTAAAATCCGGCGCTGCCGCCGTCGTCACATAGCTGGCAATATACTTTAAAATCCAGCCGCCAATGACGCTGTAATAACTCAAAATAATAAACGCCGCCAGTACGCCGAATATACCGACAATCCGTGCGTGCGGATGAATGTCCGCATATGCCTGCACCGGATCATGCCGCGTCTTCCGTCCCAGGGACATTTCCGTGATCATAACCGGCAGTCCGAGAACGACGATAAAAAACAGATACGCAACCAGAAATGGAAATCCACCGTTCTTTCCCATCAGATATGGAAATTTCCACAGATTCCCAATCCAATCGCCGCCCCAGCCGTCGCCATAATAAAGCCCAGCTTACTCGCCCATTGTTTGTTTTTACTCATGTGTAGCCCTCTTAGTATTCTTTCATTTCATATTTGATATAGCCTTGCGTTATAACGCAATACAGATTATTATATCGAATTTTAGGGACTATGTAAACCGTTTTTAAGTGGGAATCACGCAAAAAAGTCTGTCCCCCGACACCTTTCCCATGCCAAAAGACAGACTTTTCTCTATTTCTTAATTCAATTCATTTCCGGCAGCACACTCCCGGCATTTCAGAAAGCCGCACCGAATTTCCACTTTTTCTCTTAGTCCTCGATCGTATCGATCAGACTGTCATCATCAAAGTAATTGATCCGCATTGAAGCCTTCACATCGCGAAGCGTCTCAGCAGCCTTCGCCTCTGCTGCCTTGCTTCCCTCTTTCAGAATGTCAAATACATCCGGGATTCTCTTCTCCCATTCCTGGCGTCTCGCACGGATCGGAGACAATTCAGCCTGCATAACGTTATTTAAGAATTTCTTCACCTTCACATCGCCCAGACCGCCTCTCTGGTAATGTGCTTTCAGCTCGTCCAGGTTCTGGTAATCCGGCAGGAACTCTGCAAAATACTCCTGACGGCAGAATGCATCCAGATAGATGAAGACCGGATTGCCCTCGACTTTACCCGGATCCTCGACACGCAGGTGATTGGGATCTGTAAACATGGACATGATCTTCTTCTTCACATCTGCTTCCGAATCAGAGAGGTAGATGCAGTTTCCAAGCGATTTGCTCATCTTTGCCTTTCCATCGATACCCGGCAGACGCAGACACGCCTTGTTGGACGGAAGCAGAATCTCCGGTTCCGTCAGAGTCTCGCCGTACACGCTGTTGAATTTATGGACGATCTCCTTGCACTGCTCTAACATCGGCATCTGATCCTCTCCAACCGGAACGGTCGTCGCGCGGAATGCAGTGATATCCGCCGCCTGGCTAATCGGATAAGTAAAGAATCCAACCGGGATGCTTGCCTCAAAATTACGCATCTGAATCTCCGCTTTTACGGTAGGATTTCGCTGTACACGGGATACCGTAACCAGGTTCATATAGTAGAAAGTAAGCTCTGTCAGCTCCGGCACCATCGACTGGATAAAGATGGTGGATTTCTCCGGGTCAATTCCACAAGCCAGATAGTCCAGGGCAACCTGCAGAATATTTTTACGCACCTTTTCCGGGTGATCGGCATTGTCCGTCAGTGCCTGCGCATCGGCAATCATAATATAAATCTCATCGAACTTGCCGGAGTTCTGAAGTCTCACTCTCTCGCTCAGAGAGCCAACATAATGTCCGACATGTAAGCGTCCTGTAGGACGATCGCCGGTTAAAATAATTTTCTTCATCTATTTGTTTCCCCTTCCATTCTGGTTTTTTTTCTTTAATGGATTTTTGCGCGTGACTGTTAAGGTACTGAACAGTTACGAAAATATTATATATCCTGGCTGGCAGACTGTCAACATTCTGAGACTCCATCTTCCCCAGTAACTCTGTAACTCTGTTACCATTCTTGTCTTGCATATATATGTTAAACACCAGAATTTCCAGTTCCGGAAATTTACTTGCTCTGCACAAACAGGCAGTCTCTGACTACTTCTGGCTCTTACTCCTGCAGGTTTACCATCACATCCGAAACATCCACTTTCTTATCGATCAGCCCGCTCTCGCTCATCCAGTCGATGTTTTCCTGCCAGCACTCTTCGGTCTGGGTCAAAAACGGAACCTCATCGCTCTCCATGAGCGGCAGAAGTGTCTCACAGGACTTCTCCTCCACGCTCTGGGTCAGAGGGAAGTTTTCCTCATTCTGATTATTCATCAGGATTGCCAGGCAGCCATTCGGATCGTTCTTAAAGTCTTCAAAGCCCTTCTTCGATGCACGTAAGAATCCTTCCAGAACTTCCGGCTCCTGCTGGATCATTTCGTTGTTGGCAAGGAATACTTCCTCATAATAATTCGGGATTCCATATCCAGCTGCCATGAAGTAGTTGACATCAAAGCCCTCTTCCTCCATCTGCGGAACCTCATGGTTAACAAGGCATCCGATCGTCGCATCCACATTGCCGGTCGTCATAGAACTCATCAGTTCAAATCCGACATCGATCAGGTTTACATCCGATGCATCCGCTCCCACATATTCCATCATGCTCTTGACAACCGCCTCGCTGAGTGCTGTTCCGCCGTAACCAACGGTTTTTCCAACCAGATTTTCCGGTCCTGTGATATTCTTATCCTTTAAAGAAAGAACGACACTTAACGGGGACTGCACGATCGCACCGATGGATTTGATCTTCGTTCCCTGATTGGCAACCGCCTGGATCACATCCTGCTGATAGTACATGCCGATCTCCGCCTTTCCAGCCGCTACCAGTGATAACGCATCGTTCGCATTGGCCGGAAAACGCACTTTCACATCCAGTCCTTCTTCCGCATAATAACCGCGCTCGATCGCCGTATAAATAAAGGTATGGATCGCATTCGGATACCAGTCAAGAACCACATTGATCTCCTTAAGATCCTGACTTTTTCCATCTTCCGAGGTCTGTTTCGCATCCGTGCCCTCTGCCTGAGCAGCTGTCTCACTCTTTTCGCTGGCCGTTCCACATCCGCCAAGTGTCATCATTCCCATCACTGCTGCCATCACTGCGGCAGCCATTTTCATTCGTTTTTTCATCTCATATCCTTTCATTTTTACAAATTTCCGTTTATATTTCCCTATCACTTATCTGTTTTCCAGTTTTTTTGCATATGACTTGCTGGATTCACATACCAATCTCAAAGATCTGCACTTCTTCACGAGTAGCTTTTTTGTGAATACACTTTTTTCGGTCTGCAGCACACATTTCAAAAATACAGACTTTTCAATATCCGCACACATACTTCAAAATTTCATCCTATATCACAATTTCCTACTCATTCCTCCAGAAAATCATCCGCTTTTCAAGCAGCGAGACAACCCACGTTGCCGCCATCGCCACTACCGATAAGAGCAGAATCGGTGCAAATACACCGGCTCCATCTAACTGGGTCATCATTCTCCGGCTGAAATATCCGAGTCCGCTCTGGGCGCCCAGCCATTCTCCAATCGCCGCTCCGATGATCGACAGCGGTACCGCCATCTTGATCGCTGAAAAAAAGTACGGAAGCGTCGCCGGAATCTTTAATTTCAAAAAGATCTGACGTTTATCCGCGCCAAATGTAAACAAAAGTTCTTCCATTTCCGTCTTCACCGACCGGAACCCGTCAAATACCGTGATCGTGATCGGGAAAAACGTAATTAGTACCGTTACCAGCACCTTGCTCCAGATCGTGTAGCCAAACCAGAGGACAAACAGCGGTGCCAGCGCCGTCGTCGGGATTGTCTGCGAGGCGATGATCAGCGGATACAGCGCCTTTCTTGCCGTCTCACTGGCATCCATCAGCACAGCCAGTCCCACGCCCAGCACGATCGAGATCAAAAGTCCAATCACGACTACCGACATCGTCGCCGGCAGATGTGCCGTAAATAATGGACCCCGAAGTTCCCACAGCCGTACAACCACCTGAACCGGAGACGGGAGAATATAGGCCGCATCAATCCCCATAGCCGCTGCCTGCCATGTAAACAGAAGCACCGCCACCAGAATCAGGGCTGGAAGATTCGCATTCATCCGGCTTCCCATTTTATTTGTTTTTTTCTGTTCCATCACGACTTCTCCTTCTTAAGCATTCCGATCAGTTCTTCCTTTAAGGACAGAATCTCCGGTCTGCGAAGCTCTTCCCGGGATCGCGGATATCCCGCCGGGACCTCGATGGAGCGCAGATGTGTGATCGGTGACTGTTCCACCACGAGAATCCGGCTGGACAGAAACACCGCTTCTTCCACATCATGCGTGATGAAAAGAACCGTCTTTTTCTCCTTCTCCCACTGTTCCAGAAGCCACTCCCGCATAGACAGTCTTGTCAGATAATCCAGGGCTGAAAACGGCTCATCCAAAAGCAGAAGGTCTGAACCCGTCAGAACCGTTCTCGCAAAGGCGGCTCTCTGGCGCATACCGCCGGAAAGCTCTTTCGGCGTCTTATCTCCCCAGTCTGCAAGTCCAACCGATTGAAGCGCATCATCCGCTTTTTTCTGCATCTGTTTCTTCGAATATCCGCCCTGAATCTCCATCGGAAGCATCAGATTCTCCCGCACGGTGCGCCATGGAAACAGCAGATCCTGCTGCGGCATATATCCGCAGTAATTTTTCTTCGTTTCGATCGATTCCCCATCCACCCGGATCACACCGGAAGCCGGGGTAAGAAGCTTATTTACCAGCCGGAAGATCGTACTTTTTCCACAGCCGGAAGCGCCGATGATGGACACAAACTCCCCATTCTGGACTTCAAACGACAGATGGTCAATGATCGAAAAATCCTCTACCGCATATTGGAAACGCACGTTGTCAAATGTAAGCATATTTACCGCCTCATTTCCCACGCCATATCCCAGAATGCCGCTTCATAGCGGGAGCAGGCCACAAAAATATCCACCAGATGTTTCTTTTGTTTCTCAGACAGATCCTCTGCCAGACGGTTCATCCACTCTACAAGGACTTCATTTTCCTTGTGGTAAGACTCGGAAGCGTATCCCCGGATCCACTCTCCATAAAATGGATGTTTGTCGGCATCCGGTCTGTCTGCTGCGATTTTCTTCGCAATCCATTCATAGCTGAGGGCGCAGGACAATATCGCTGCTGCCGCCTCCGGCGTGCCCCCCTCATAAGCGATGCGAAGCATATAAGAAGTATAAGAAAGGTTATCCAGAGCGACCGGCGTCTGTTCCGCCTCTTCTCTGGTTATCCCCAAACGTTCCATGTAAGCACGGTGAATATCCATCTCCCCATCCAGAATCGAGTGGTATATCCGGCAAACAGGCGCATAAATGCGAGATCCGTTGATTTTGCCGCCCCGATGGAAAACACCTTTGTGTAATCAATCAGATACAGATAATCCTGTATCATATAATATTTGAATTTATCATGATCCAGACTGCCGTCCGCAATGCCTTTTACGAACGGTTTTTCATTGTAACCAGCCCAGATCTCCTTTGTGGCTTCCAAAAGCCTCTCTGTCATTGTCATACGCGTTCCTCCGCAAATCCTTTTCCCCGGAAATCAAATCCATGATCCATCGGACCGGATCCTTTGCCGAGATCCAGCATCGCTCCCAGTGCGCCGGAAATATATGCTTTGGCACGTTCCACCGCGGTGTCGAGATCATAGCCCTTCGCCAGATTGGATGCAATCGCGCTGGACAGGGTACAGCCCGTCCCATGGGTGTTGGAATTGTGGATGCGTTTTCCGTTAAACCAACGGTATCCGCCGTCCCGGTATAAAAGATCGTTGGCATCATTTAACTGATGTCCGCCCTTGCAGAGAACCTCACAATGGTACGTTTCACTGATCCATTTTGCTGCCGCAATCATATCGTCGGCAGACTTAATTTTCATTCCCGATAAGACCTCCGCCTCCGGAATGTTCGGTGTCAGAACCGCCGCTAATGGAAAAAGCGATTCTTTCAATGTGTCGATGGCGTCGTCACCGATTAACTTTGCTCCGCTCGTCGCCACCATAACCGGGTCCACAACAATGTTTTCTGCCTGGTACTCACAAAGCTTCTTCGCAATCGACTTGATCAGTCCGGTTGAAGAAACCATGCCGATCTTTACCGCATCCGGACGGATATCCGTAAATACGCTGTCAATCTGCTGTTCCAGAAATTCCGGGGTTACCTCAAAAATCCCCTGGACGCCGGTTGTGTTCTGGGCCGTCAGCGCCGTGATCGCACTCATTCCATATACTCCATTGGCGATCATCGTCTTTAAATCGGCCTGGATACCGGCGCCTCCGCTGCAATCACTTCCAGCGATTGTTAATGCTGTCTTCATAATTAACTCCTTTCAGGCATCAATAACTTTTATAAGGCGACACAAGGTGGTGCCCCCAATGTGCCGCCATAAAAAACTTTTTGCAAAGTTTCTTACCATTTTTTAATGAAGCTTTTTTCACAAGCTTTTTCTTATAAACTTTTTCATGCCATTTTTTGACAAAATGACAACGTTTTCATCTTTACAGAACCTTTTTTACAGCTTCCTTCAGTTCCTCTGCTGCCTTTTCAATATCATCGGCCGCAAACAGGGCGCTGACCACTGCAATGCCGTCCACACCTGTTCCTTTTAACAGCTCCAGATGTTCTTTATTCAGTCCGCCGATCGCAACAACCGGAATATCGACTGCCTGACAGATCTTGGCAAGCATCCCCGGCGTCACGGCATCGGCGTCCTTTTTGGTTCCCGTCGGATAGATGGCTCCGACTCCCAGATAATCCGCCCCATGCTTTTTCGCAAGAAGCGCCTGTTCTACATTTTTGCAGGAAACGCCGATGATCTTATCTGGTCCCAGCTTTTCCCGGACCTTTCCCGCTTCCATATCGCTCTGTCCCACATGGACGCCGTCCGCATCCACCGCCAGGGCAATCTCCACGTTGTCATTGATCACAAACGGAACCTGATACTTTCTGCAAAGCATTTTAAGCTTCTTTGCCTCCTCCAGAAACTCCGCCTCGTCAAGCTCCTTTTCTCTCAGCTGGACAAACGTCGCCCCGCCTTTCAAAGCTTTCTCAACCTGACTCTCCAGAGTTTCCCCCTTCAGCCATGCGCGGTCTGTCACCGCGTAAAGCAGCATATCTTCCGGTCTGCAGTTCATCTGCATTTCCTCCTTCTCTCAGCTGTTCTTATAAAAACGGACACTAAAGCTCTATTATCTTACTTCAAATTTTGCTCCGGCCTCCAGCGCTTCTCCGTTCATGCGATAAATAGCATCAATGATATAATTCCGGTAGGTCGCATTGCCGTCCAGTTCACCTAAGCGGGCGTATGCCGTCTCCCCGGACAGTCCCATCGCGCAGACTGCCGCAGCAGCTGCCTCAAGCGGCTGTTCCTGGTTGGCTGTCACAAAGGCCGCCGTCAGAGCCGAGAGCTGACAGCCGGTTCCCGTGATGGAAGACATCTCCGGACGACCGTTGTAAATGCAGTATGCCTTCTCCGCATCCGCCACAATGTCGATCGCACCGGTGATCGCAACGACCGCGTTCATCTTTCCGGCAAATGCCTTCGCAAAAGCTGCCGCCTCGTCCAGGTTTTCCTTCGTCACCCGGTCTGCCAGATCGGCATCCACGCCCTTCGTCGTTCCATTTCCAAGTGCCAGTGTCTTAATCTCCGAAATATTCCCGCGGATCACGGTAAACCTGACTTCCTTTAAAAGCTGATTGGCGGTCTCTGTTCTGAGTTTCGACGCACCGGCGCCTACCGGGTCTAAAACTACCGGATGACCCAGCTCATTTGCCCGTTTTCCGGCAAGCAGCATGGATTCGATGGTCCGGCTGTTTAATGTGCCGATATTGATATTCAGTCCGCCACAGATGGTCTGGATATCCGAAACTTCGTCCTTATCATCCGCCATGATCGGGGACGCGCCGCATGCGAGTACCACGTTGGCACAGTCATTGACAGTCACGTAGTTCGTGATGTTATGGATTAACGGACATTTTTCTCTTACATTATCAAATATTTCTTTAAACATGTGCTGGCTTCTCCTCTCTCAGTGCTTCCTGCATTCCTGCTAAAATATTGGCTTTCTTTAAACTTAAAATCAGAACCGCGCTTATGATCGCGCCTCCCGCGGTCGAGATCAAAAACGGAACCACATAGGCATAGACAGCCAGTCCCGCCGCGCTCTTTCCCATCAGGAAAACTGCCACCGGATATGCTGCAAATCCGCCCAGAATGGACGTTCCAAGCACCTCACCGATCAAAGTTGCGAACACACTCTGCGTTTTCTTGTAAACCAGTCCGCAGATCAGGGCGCCAAACATACTGCCCGGAAATGCCATCAGGCTTCCAAGTCCTAACAGATTTCGGATCAGCGCCGCTGCAAAGGCCGCTCCCAGTCCATAGCCCGGTCCCAGAAGAACGGCACACAGGATATTTACCATATGCTGTACCGGGGAACACTTGCTTCCGAACACCGGAACGGAAAATAAACTTCCTACGACGGCAACGGCACAGAATACAGCCGCAATCGCCAGTTTTTTCGTGTTTGTCTTATTCATTTTTCTTCTCCTTCTTTGAAAATTTGCAACTGTTCTGTTTCTTTGATATTCTTGAACAGTTACGAACAATTTACGTTTTCTGCATGAAATTCGGTCGATACTCTCTGGTATCCTCTCACGCCGGAACACGGCTTCCCATCGCTGCCTACAAAGCCCAGGGCGCTCCCCCTCAGCTCGCCGCACACATGCGGAATACGTTCCCCCTTTCAAAGAATTTAATTTTAAAAGAATGTGCCCTGGCACATTCCCGCGCCGAGCGCGGTTGCTTGCGACATGATTCCCTTCCGCCGCAGTGCGATCCCGCCCGGTAGGGCTTTTATATAACAGGAAATTTCAACGGATTTTCCTGTTATATGAAAAAACAGGAGATACCCCTGCGGATATCTCCTGTAAAAATTCATCTCATGACTTCCTACGACGGCATTATCCGCATCAGGTTAAAGGGTCGAAGTTCGATTACTTCCTCTCAGCCCGCTAACGAGCTCCCCTGTTTTTATCAAATTTGCAATGTTTCCATGCTGAACCATCGCCAGACTTATTATAGCGCATCTGGCGAAATTTTCAAGTGCGACTTTCTGGTGCACTTTTATCCCCTATCCTTTCACGATCAAGGTCAGCGTAAGCGCCCGCCAGATTCCGGTGAGTCCCATAATGCCACCCAAAAGAATCGCTAATGGGATCCTGAGACCGGTAAATGTAATGCTGAGCAGACTGCAAAGACGCGTCTGCAATCAGCTGAGGCGTTCCATTCGTGTTATTACACAAATCCCCCAAAACCTCTACACAACTCACTACACACTTTTTTACACAATTCGCATAAGAAGATATAATAAATTGCAACAAGTTATATAAAAAAGTATCAAAAAACAGTACACAAAAAAGTGCTGAAACCCTACATAAATACTGGGTTTCAGCACTTTCTAATAAGTTATATGAAGTTACAACAAGTAGTTCGCTTACTGTGCCATCTGCTTTGCAACTTCCTCTGCAAAGTTCTCTTCCTTCTTTTCGATACCTTCACCAGTCTCGAAACGAACGAACTTCTTAACAGTGATCTTCGCACCATTCTCTTTAGCAACCTGAGCTACATACTGAGCTACGCTCTGCTTGCCATCCTCAGCCTTAACATATACCTGATCCAGAAGGCAGATCTCTTTGAGCTCTTTCTTGATACGACCCATAACCATGCCGCTGATGATCTTGTCGTTTGCGTCCGGCTTCTCGTTCTTAGCTGCTACAGTCAGGATCTCTTTCTCTTTTGCGATGTAATCTGCATCTACTTCGCTGTCGTTGGTGTACAGCGGTTTCAGAGCTGCAGCCTGCATAGCTACGTTCTTAGCCATCTCTTTGATTGCATCGTTTACAACGTCAGTCTCAACGTCTACCAGAACGCCGATCTTGCCGCCTGCATGGATGTAGGAAGCAACGAAACCATTCTCCTCAGCTAACTGAGCAAAACGACGGATCTTCATGTTCTCGCCGATGATGGAGATCTGGGAAGACAGAGCCTCTGCAACTGTCAGGGACGGATCCTTTGCCCATTTTTCAGCCAGGAATGCGTCAATATCTGCTGCGCTTGTGTTCAGCGCCTGCTCAGCAACATCAGATACATAGTTCTGGAACTTCTCGTTCTTAGCTACGAAGTCTGTCTCTGCGTTTACTTCTACTACAACTGCCTTCTTTTCATCAGCGGTAACCTTAGTCATAACGATACCCTCTGCTGCAATACGGCCAGCTTTCTTAGTAGCGCCTGCAAGTCCTTTTTCTCTCAGGAACTCAACAGCTTTGTCCATGTCGCCATCTGTAGCTGCAAGAGCTTTCTTACAGTCCATCATACCAGCGCCTGTCATTTCACGTAACTCTTTTACCATTGCGGCTGTAACTGCCATCTTAAATCCCTCCGTGTATATAAATTCAGGTACACGTTCGTATACCCGCGCGGAGCACGCTTTTATGCGGAAAACCGCGGCGTGCTCCTGGTCTTTTGGTTTCAGTTTTTAATTTTGGGGTTAATTAAGCCTCTGTAGCCTCTGCTTCGCCCTCTGCTGCAGCTGCCTCAGCCTCGCCCTGCTTAGCTTCAATAACAGCGTCTGCCATTCTGGAAACGATCAGTTTTACGGCACGGATAGCATCATCGTTACCCGGGATTACATAATCCAGCTCTTCCGGATCACAGTTGGTATCGATGATACCGATCAGCGGAATACCCAGAGTATGAGCCTCCTGTACGCAGATTCTTTCCTTCTTCGGATCTACTACGAAGATAGCATCCGGGATCTTCTTCATATCTTTGATACCGCCCAGGTTCTTCTCCAGCTTCTCCCACTCTTTTTTCAGCTCGATAACTTCTTTCTTCGGCAGAACGTCGAAAGTTCCGTCCTCAGACATAGCCTCGATCTGTTTTAATCTAGCGATACGACTCTGGATGGTCTTGAAGTTTGTCAGCATACCGCCTAACCATCTCTCGTTTACATAGAACATACCACATCTCTCAGCCTCGGTCTTGATAGCGTCCTGAGCCTGCTTCTTTGTACCAACGAACAGGATTGTGCCGCCGTCTGCTGCGATATCGGATACTGCCTTGTAAGCCTCATCTACTTTACCTACAGATTTCTGAAGGTCGATGATGTGGATACCATTTCTCTCGGTGTAGATGTACGGAGCCATTTTCGGGTTCCATCTTCTGGTCTGGTGTCCAAAATGTACACCTGCTTCAAGTAACTGCTTCATTGAAATAACGCTCATGTTTCTTTCCTCCAATTTTGGTTTTTCTTCCGCCGTCTTCTCATGCTTTCCGCGGGGACTCATAATGAGCACCGTCCTGCGCAAATCCGACCGGCGTGAATTTTCAGCCTTTATACTATATCACAGGCAAGGTATACATGCAAGTGGAAATTAAAAAAATCACGCATTTTCCTTCATTTTTCTTCGTTTCTTGAATTTCTTCCAGCAAGCATATACGGAATGATAATACAAAACCTTCAGTAAAAACTTTTAGCAATTCTATGTAAATTAAAAGCGGGCTCCGAAAACCTCGGAACCCGCATAAATCCTAGAAATAAAAAGAGCGCGAGACGGGACTCGAACCCGCGGCCTCGACCTTGGCAAGGTCGCGCTCCACCAACTGAGCCACTCGCGCATATTTGTAAGAATCGGGGTGACAGGATTCGAACCTGCGACCTCCTGGTCCCAAACCAGCGCTCTAGCCAAGCTGAGCCACACCCCGTCATCCACGTTTATATTTGATTTTCTTGAAAGTTTATATACCTTCAAAACTGCACACTGAATTTCTTCTACTTTCTATCTTTCATCCTTCAGGAAATAACTTCCTCTTACCTATCCTTAACCATAACCTTTTGGTTAAGCCCT
>NZ_QUEL01000037.1:0-12065 GCF_003478145.1 Clostridium sp. AF29-8BH
TTGAAGTTGCATGCACCGTATTTTGAAGAAGATGATATAGTCAAAAAAAATAACTTTTTTGTAAAGACAGAAAACGGGTATGAATTATATATGAATGGTACATATATAGGAACATTGGATGAAATACCAAATGAATTAAAGAATATTAATATTAGGAGGAAATAAAAATGAAAAAAACGATCAGAATTTTAGCAGTAATAATTGCTATGACATGTATTTTTTCAGGGACTGCGTTTGCACAAGAGAAAGAGGTGGCTGTTGAAAAATCGAGTTCAATAGCTAGAGCAGATGTTATAAAATATGTTTATAAAGTTGAAAACGGGAAATTATATAGAAGATTATATAATTATTCTAAGGATACGTGGCTGGGAGATTGGGAACTGTGTGACTAAAGTAATAATATGATAATTATATTTAATAAATATGTACACTACTTTTTACGCTTTGAATTTAAAGTAATGTAAAAATTTTATAGCGTGAAGTTTGAAGTTGAGAAATTGCCTTGACAAATAATAAATTTCGCTTATAATACAGAATATACTCAATAACCTTACAAAGGCAATGAAGGGAACAAGTAGAGATCCGCAGGAGAGCGCACAGAAAGCAGCCGGATGATGAGAGGCGCGCGTGAACCGGATATTCGAATACATCCCGGAGCTTCGCACCGAAGAATCTAAAATCGGATCCGATGAAAAGGCTGCGTGGAAAATGTGCGGCGGTTGATTTGGTAGGCTGCGACGTGAGAGACACACGTTATCCGGTCACGGTATCAGAGGGTACCGGCAGAGGCAGATGGGCGCGAGCTGTCTGCGAACAAAGGTGGTAACACGGGAATTTTGCCCCGTCCTTTTTGGAGGACGGGGCTTTTTGTACCCCCAATTTTAATAAAGGAGTAGAGAGAAGATGCAGATTTACGAAGAATTAGTAGCCAGAGGCTGATCGCTCAGGTTACAAACGAAGAAGAGATCAAAAAACTGGTCAACGAAGGAAAAGCTGTTTTCTATATCGGTTTTGACCCGACCGCAGACAGCCTTCATGTAGGACATTTCATGGCACTGTGCCTGATGAAACGTCTGCAGATGGCAGGCAACAAGCCGATCGCATTACTTGGCGGCGGCACCGGCATGATCGGCGATCCGTCCGGACGTACGGATATGCGCCAGATGCTGACACCGGAGACGATCCAGCATAACTGCGACTGCTTCAAAAAGCAGATGAGCCGTTTCATCGATTTCTCTGATGACAAGGCGCTCTTAGTCAACAACGCAGAGTGGCTGATGAATCTGAATTATGTAAACTTACTGCGCGAGGTTGGACCGCATTTCAGTGTCAACCGCATGCTGACGGCTGAGTGCTACAAGCAGAGAATGGAGAGAGGTTTAAGCTTCTTAGAGTTCAACTACATGATTATGCAGAGCTACGACTTCTATATGTTATACCAGAAATACGGCTGCAACATGCAGTTCGGCGGCGATGATCAGTGGAGCAATATGTTAGGCGGTACCGAGCTGATCCGCAGAAAGCTTGGCAAGGACGCACACGCAATGACCATCACCCTGCTGTTAAACTCCGAGGGCAAGAAGATGGGTAAGACCCAGTCCGGCGCTGTATGGCTGGATCCGAACAAGACATCCCCGTTCGAGTTCTACCAGTACTGGAGAAACGTAGCCGATGCCGATGTATTAAAGTGCCTGCGTATGCTGACCTTCCTGCCGCTTGAGCAGATCGATGAGATGGACAAATGGGAAGGCAGCCAGTTAAATACTGCAAAAGAGATCCTGGCTTACGAGCTGACCAAGCTGGTACACGGCGAGGAAGAGGCTGAGAAGGCACAGGCAGCAGCGAAAGCACTGTTCTCCAGCGGAAATGCAGCCAATATGCCGACCTACGAACTGACTGAGGATGATTTCAACGGTGATGAGATCGATATTCTCTCCATCCTGCAGAAATCCGGTCTGGCTCCGTCCCGTTCCGAGGCAAGAAGAAATGTCGAGCAGGGCGGCGTATCTGTAGACGGAAACCAGGTAAAAGATATCAAGGCAGTCTTCACGAAGGATCAGCTTTCCGGCGAAGGAATGGTTGTCAAGAGAGGTAAGAAAAACTTTAAGAAGATTGTTCTGAAGTAGGATGTCTGGGGAAATTCACCTGCCTTGTTTGAGAGCAGAATGAAACTCAGTATAAAAATCAGAATCACGCCGCCGGCGATCTCTGCCGGGCTTTCAAGCGAAGCCCGGAGAGATGTCCGGCGGCGGTTCCGATCATGGAGAGAAGCAGAGCAAATCCGAAACCATATCTTACATTCACTCCCACAAAAATTACCCAAATTTTACATAAACGATACCAAAATATGATTTCTGTAAATCCAGGAATCTTTTATACTGCGTACTGTAAGAAATCAAAGATAAAAAACTCTGAGAGAAAAAAGAGAGAGGAAAGAGGAATTTTATTATGAAGAAAAATGTTCAGAAAGCAATCGCAGTATTAGGAGCAGCCGTTCTGGCAACTGGAATGGTAGGATGTGGTTCCAGCAATACAAATACAAGTGCAGCAGACACAAGCGCAGAAACCAGCGCAGCTGAAAGTGATGCAGCAGCAGATACAACCGAGAACAGCGCAGATGCAAAAAATTTGAGTGGTTCTATCACCCTGGCAGGTTCCACTTCGATGGAAAAATTTGCAAATGCACTGGCAGAAACGTTCATGGAGAAATATCCGAACGTGACTGTACAGGCTGAATTTACCGGCTCTTCCGCAGGTATCGAGTCCGTGCTGGCAGGTCAGTGTGATGTCGGTGATTCTTCCAGAGCATTAAAGGATGATGAGAAAGCAAAAGGTGCTGTTGAAAATATCGTAGCTATCGATGGTATCGCCGTTGTCGTTGACCCGTCCAACGCAGTAGATGGTCTGAGCAAGGATGACCTGACCGGCATTTACGACGGAAGTATCACAAACTGGAAGGATGTAGGCGGCAGCGATATGCCGATTGTCGTAGTCGGACGGGAAGCAGGTTCTGGTACAAGAGGCGCATTTGAGGAGCTTCTGGGTCTGGAAGATGCCTGCAAATATGCAAACGAGCTGGATTCCACCGGTGCAGTTATGGCAAAAGTAGCATCTACACCGGGTTCCATCGGATACGTTTCCCTGGATGTAGTCGATGATACCGTTAAGGCAGTTAAACTGGATGATGTAGAGCCGACGGAGGAGAACATCAAGGCAGGCAGCTATTTCTTAAGCCGTCCATTCGTTATGGCAACCAAGGGAGAAATTTCTGAGCAGAACGAGCTGGTACAGGCTCTGTTTGACTATGTATACTCTGCAGAAGGCGATGACCTGATTAAATCTGTAGGCCTGATTACTACGAAGTAAGAAACTGCATCGGAATTTGTGAATGTGGATAAAATTACCGGTGAAAACCGGTAAGGATAGAAAAATCAGTAATTCACGAATACATATAATATTGAATAGATTCAAATAATATCGAGTCGCTTGCAGTCAAGCCGCAGAAAGGAAACTCTGCTTTGACCGAAAGCGGCTCGCTGTTCAATCCGAGACAGGAGAGACATATGCACGAAAAGAAATTTACCATTTTTGGAAGCCATGCCACGAAATCAGCGGTAGAGAGGGCAGCGGAAATTATTTTTACCGCCTGCGGCCTGCTGGCGGTGGTGGCAGTTTTTTCAATTACCTTATACATGATTATCAGCGGTACCCCGGCACTTTTTAAGGTGGGTGTTCCGGAAATCTTATTTGGAACCGTCTGGAAGCCGACTGGAAATCCGGCGTTTTTCGGAATTCTCTACGTTATTTTAACTTCCATCGTCGGAACCTTTCTGGCGATCCTGATCGGTGTTCCGATTGGGCTGTTTACCGCCATCTTTCTGGCAGAGGTTGCACCGCCGAAGGTAGCGGCAGTGGTCCGCCCGGCAGTTGAGCTTCTGGCAGGTATTCCGTCGGTTATCTACGGACTCTTAGGAATTTTGATTTTAAATCCCCTGATGTATAAGCTGGAAATGAAAATCTTTGCCGGTTCCACGACGCATCAGTTTACCGGCGGTGCGAACCTGATATCGGCGGTTCTGGTTCTGGCAATCATGATTCTTCCGACCGTCATCAATATCAGCGAGGCGTCGCTTAGGGCAGTCCCGAAACATTTAAAAAGCGCATCGCTGGCGCTCGGTGCAACGCATATCCAGACGATTTTCAAAGTAATCGTTCCGGCGGCGCACTCCGGCATCATTACGGCGGTGGTTTTAGGCTGCGGACGTGCGATCGGGGAGGCAATGGCGATCAGCCTGGTATCTGGAAGTTCAGTCAATCTGCCGCTTCCATTTAACTCCGTCCGTTTCCTGACAACCGCGATCGTGGCGGAAATGTCTTATTCAGAGGGACTTCACCGGGAAGTGCTCTTTACCATCGGTCTGGTGCTGTTCGTATTTATCATGTTTATCAACACGGTGCTCAGCCGGATGTTTGTGAAGGAGGGCGGCGCAAATGACCGATAATAGTATGAAAAGTATTTACCAGAAGCGCACCCGCATCGGGGATAATATCTTAAAAGTGCTGATTTATCTGGCAGCTGGCGTGGCGATCGCGCTGTTAGTTGGCATCATGGGGTATGTGTTTGTGCGCGGCCTGCCGCAGGTTTCCTGGCAGCTTCTGTCCACGGTGCAGAGCTCCCTCAAGGGCACCTTTGGTATTCTGGGAAATATCATCAACACGATTTACATCATTGTAATTACCCTTATCATTGCAGCGCCGATCGGAATCGGCTCCGCCATTTATCTGAACGAATACGCAAAGCCGGGAAAATTGGTGCGGACGATTGAATTTACAACCGAGATCCTGTCCGGTATTCCGTCGATTATTTTTGGTTTGTTCGGTATGGTCTTTTTCGGAATGACGCTGAAGCTGGGCTATTCGGTTCTGACCGGATCCTTCACGCTGACCCTGATGGTGCTTCCGCTGATTACGCGGAACACACAGGAAGCACTAAAAACCGTTCCGGACAGCTACCGCAGCGGCGCACTGGGAATCGGTGCAACGAAATGGTATATGATCCGGACGATCCTGCTGCCGAGTGCGGCACCGGGTATTCTGACCGGCGTCATCCTTTCGATTGGCCGTATCGTGGGCGAGTCGGCGGCGCTTCTGTTTACTGCCGGAAGCGGCTTCCAGCTTCCGAAAAACCTGTTTGGAAAACTGTTTGAGTCGAGCGGCACGCTGACCATCCAGCTCTACCTGTCGATGCAGAAAGCAAAATACGATCAGGCGTTTGGAATCGCGGTCGTGCTTCTGATTATCGTGCTGGTAATCAACCTGCTGACGAGATTTTTGACCAACCGGTTTGATGTGACAAAATTAAAATAAAGTAAAAAATGAGGAAATGATATGGAGACAAAAATTTCTACGTCGGATTTGAATCTGTACTATGGAAACAATCATGCATTAAAAAATATCAATCTGGATATATATGAAAATCAGATCACAGCGTTTATCGGACCGTCCGGTTGCGGTAAGTCTACCTATTTGAAAACATTGAACCGCATGAACGATCTGGTGCCGAATGTAACAATCAATGGAAAGGTGTGGATCGACGGCGAGGATATCTATGATCCGAGGTTGATACGACGCTTCTTCGCAAGAAGGTCGGCATGGTATTTCAGCAGCCGAACCCATTTCCGATGAGTATTTATGACAATATCGCGTATGGACCGCGGATTCACGGCATTAAGGGAAAAGCAGAGCTGGACGCGATTGTGGAGAAGAGTCTGCGCGGCGCGGCCCTGTGGGATGAGGTCAAGGATCGCCTGAAACGTTCTGCACTGGGACTTTCCGGCGGACAGCAGCAGCGTCTCTGCATCGCGCGTGCGCTGGCGGTTGAGCCGGAGATTCTCCTGATGGATGAGCCGACCTCGGCACTGGACCCGATTTCCACGCTGAAAATCGAGGATCTGATGGGCGAGCTTAAGAAGAATTATACAGTTGTCATCGTTACCCACAATATGCAGCAGGCGACCCGTATTGCGGACTACACGGCATTTTTCCTGGTGGGAGAGGTAGTCGAGTATGCACCGACGACGGATCTGTTCTCGCATCCGCGGGAGAAGAAGACGGAAGACTATATTACCGGACGGTTTGGATGATAGGCGTAAGATTGAGGATTTAAAAATAAGTAGAAAATCAGTTTACTGTTCAGAAGTGGAAAATTTCTGGGCAGAAAACAGGGGAGATGGAGAGGAGATACGGGATGGCGACGAGAGAGGCATTTATACAGGAGTTAGAAGGGCTGAATCAGGAATTGAACGCGATGAGCCAGATGGTGCAGGATGCGATTGACAGTAGTTTTCAAGCGCTTACCGAGCATAATGAAGAGCTGGCACAGAAGGTTATCAAAGGAGACCGGGATGTGGACAATATGGAGCGAAAGATCGAGACACACTGCCTGACGCTGATGTTAAAGCAGCAGCCGGTCGCCAGTGATCTGCGCCATATCTCGACGGCGCTGAAGGTTGTGACCGATCTGGAGCGGATGGGCGATCAGGCGGCGGACATTGCCGATCTGTCCCTGCGTTTGGAGGATGCAGATATTAGTCTTGTAAGCAAACATCTTCCGGCCATGGTGGCAAATGTGAAAACGATGGTAAAGGATGCGATTCACGCGTTTATTGAGCGTGACACCGAGACGGCGGAGACATTCGAACAGAGGGATGACCTGATCGATGCCTTCTTTGAGCGGGTAAAACGGGAAGTGATTGAGTTTCTGAAAAAAGACGGGGATAAATCCGATGTGGCAGTCGATCTTTTGATGGTTGCTAAGTATCTGGAGCGAATCGCCGATCACGCGGTCAATGTGTGCGAGTGGACAGAGTTCTCGGATACGGGGGCCGTGGGGGATGTGATGATTCTCTAGGTTTAATTAAAATTCGGGCATGAAAAATGAAAATTAGATGCCTGGATTTTTTCCGTTCCGCATAAAATAAATAGAATATGTGGAGATAACGTGGAGTGCGATATATCATGCGTGATATAGTGCTGGAACTTTTAAGTTCATACGGATATGCGGGAATGTTTGCCCTGATTCTAATTGAGAATTTGTTTCCGCCGATCCCGTCGGAAGTGATTTTAACCTTTGGTGGATTTATGACAACATATACACGGATGAACATAGCCGGGGCAGTTCTGGCAGCGACGGCGGGCTCGGTGCTGGGGGCGCTGATTCTGTATGAGCTGGGGCGGCACATTCCCGTGCAGAAGTTTTATGCATTTTTGGGCGGGGCATGGGGAAAACGGCTGGGAGTAGAAGTGGAAGATGTGAAAGATGCAGACGGATGGCTGGAGAGAACGGGACGGTCAGCCGTCTTTTTTTGCCGATTCGTTCCGATCATCCGAAGCCTGATCTCGATTCCGGCGGGGATGGCAAAGATGGAACTGCTGCCGTTTCTCCTTCTGACAACAGCGGGCAGTCTTATCTGGAATACGGTGCTCATCGGAGCCGGCGCGGTGGCGGGGGCATCGTGGGAACGTATTCTGGTGCTGTTAAAAACATATTCCCGCTTCGCCGTGATGGGAGCGGGAATCTTGGGATTTGCGGTGGCGAGTGTGTATTTTCGGAAACGATAACAACAAGAGGGGGAAAATGTGCAAAAATTCCCCAAAATCGTTGTTTATAAAGAGTGATAATTCATGCAGAAAGAGTTTATTCATTCAAGTAAAAATATATAGTGTCATTTTTTACTTCCAGCCGTGCCGTCCCATCGATCACCAGCTGTTCCAGATATGGGCGCAGGTGGCGTTCCTGACGGATGAGCTGGTCGTAGGTACCGATGTGCATTCCGATCAGGCGTCGGCTTTCCTGATAAAATTCATCACGCGTCATCGGTCTCTGCAAAAGCTTTGCCAGCTCTGCGAGACGCAGGCGGACAAGATCCATATTTTTCTCTGCCAGTTCCCGGATATTACCATCAAATGGACCTTTGTGCGATAAAATCCAGTGCTGGTAAGGCAGTTTTGTGATTGCTTCCTTGCTTTCCAGATCCAGACCGACGTGGTCGCAGTATGGAAGCTTGACGTGACGCAGGACATTTTCGGTTAAAAGCGCGTCCCCGGCAAAGCAGACGCCGTCCGGTGTGCCGATGACGATGTGGTCGAGGGAATGCCCCGGCAGATGGTGAACCGGGAAGGTTATGCCGCAGAGTGTCACGGAAGTATCCTCCGGCTGGATGATACAGTCAACCGGGCAGCGCTGCTCGGTGTCGATGGAAACCTTTTCCTCCTCGGAGCGCCCGAAATAATTGGTATACCGTTCCAGCGCCGCCTGGGAGGCGATCAGCCCGGCTTCGCCAAGCGACATAGCCAGTGGAATCTGAAAGGCTTCGCGCAGGCGTTTGCTGTTTCCATGATGGTCGATGTGCGCGTGGGAAACGATCAGCCCCGCCGGGGTCAGCCCGGCGTCTTTCAGAGAGCCGATCAGCTCGTCATATTCCTTTGAGTAACCATTGTCAAACAGGATGCAGCGGGTGTCGTCGATGCGGTAGATGCCGACGGCTGTTTTGCCAAGCAGGCAGTCTGTATTTCCAGAAACGTGTATGAGTTCCACGGAAAGAGTCCTCCTTTTATCATGAATAACACAAAAAGCGACGGCTGAGATATCTCCGCTGTCGCTTTTTAAGAATGCGTCTGATAGGAATCGAACCTACGCCTCAGGCTCCGGAGGCCGGCGCTCTATCCACTGAGCTACAGACGCATTACTTGTATGATACTATAATATTTAGAAAATTGCAAGTTTTTTTTCGGAAATACCGCTTGCCGAGTAACCAAATCACCGCTATAATATTAACAATCGAATAAGTCAGGAGGCGGTCGGGTGGGAGAACCGAAAAAGAAACCGGGACGCAGCCGGAAGAACGGAACGGACTGGGAACTGCGCCGCTATGTGATGCTGCTTGCGGCGGTGATTGTATTGATTCTGATTGGCGCGGTGGCGATGTTTTCCGGGAAAATAACAAACATTCTGGGGAAAAAGGATGGCTTACCGGCAGAAATGGTGGATACAGGCGGATCTGGAATGGTGATTGAGCCGGACACGAAAGAATATATTCAGGACTTTGGCGGATGTATTCTGACAGAGAATGGCGAGCCGGGGATCACAGAGCTGATGAATACTTATTTTCAGGCGGTTTCCGACTGTGATATGGATACGTTTGTGAAGTTGTTTACCTCACAGGATACGAGTGAGGAAGAACACTACCGTCAGGAATTTGAAGAACAGAAGCAGTACATTTCCGGGTACCAGAATGTGAAATGTTATACGACACCGGGACTTAGGGACGGCGAGATGGCAGCGTATGTGTATTATGAGATTTTGTATACGGGCGTGGAGACACCGGCACCGAGTCTGGTGCGGATCTATGCGATCCGGGCGGAGGACGGAAGCTGGCAGATCGATGACGGGAAAATGTCCGAAGAGCTGACGCAGTATTTTGAAGAGCTGTCGGTCAATGAGGATGTGCGCCTTCTCAGCAAGCAGACGGATGAAGCAATGGATGCGGCGATGGAGCAGGATGAAGCGCTGAAAGAGCGCGTGGAATTTATGAAGCAGGGCGCGTCGTATATGCGGGATGAGACAGAGCCGTCTGCGTCGAATCCTTAAAATGTTTTACTTTGTCTAACTGAATGGAAAAATAAAGAGATTTATAGATAGAAAGAAAAAGAGGCAGAAAGAATGGATGTAAAAGATTTTTATTATGATTTACCACAGGAGCTGATCGCGCAGGATCCGCTGGAAGATCGTTCTTCTTCCCGGCTTTTAGTGCTGGATAAAAAGACGGGCGAGATGCAGCACAAGGTGTTTAAGGATATTGTCAATTATCTTCATCCGGGCGATTGTCTGGTGATCAATGATACGAAGGTTATCCCGGCGCGTCTGATCGGAAGCAAGGAGGGAACGGATGCACATATCGAGATTCTTCTTCTGAAACGTCGTGAGAACGATATCTGGGAGACACTGGTAAAGCCGGGTAAAAAGGCAAAACCGGGAACCGTAATTAATTTTGGCGATGGTTTGTTAAAAGGAACCGTCATTGATGTGGTAGAAGAGGGAAATCGTCTGATTCAGTTCTCCTATGAGGGGATCTTCGAGGAGATTCTTGACCAGCTTGGCCAGATGCCGCTTCCACCGTATATTACACACCGTCTGAAAGATAAAAACCGTTATCAGACCGTTTATGCAGAACATGAGGGATCCGCGGCTGCTCCGACTGCCGGACTTCATTTTACCAAGGAACTGCTGGCACAGATTCAGGAGATGGGAGTGAAGATCGCGCATGTGACACTCCATGTGGGTCTGGGAACCTTCCGACCGGTCAAGGTTTCAAATGTTTTAGATCATCATATGCATTCGGAGTTTTACCGCATCGAAGAAGACGCTGCTAATATGATTAATGAGACGAAGAAAAATGGCGGACGCATTATCTGTGTCGGTACGACAAGCTGCCGGACGCTGGAATCCGCAGCAGCCGAGGACGGCACGATCCGCGCATGCAGCGGCTGGACGGACATTTTCATTTATCCAGGCTACCAGTTCAAGATTCTGGACTGCCTGATCACAAACTTCCACCTGCCGGAGTCCACGCTCGTCATGCTGGTATCCGCACTGGCAGGCAGAGAACATGTGCTCACGGCGTATGAAGAGGCGATCCGGCAGAGATATCGGTTCTTTAGTTTTGGGGATGCTATGTTTATCCAGTAGAGAAAAGGGATGTATGAAAAAGACTCATAGTGAAAGGCTATGGGTCTTTTTATTTCGAAAAATGTTTGAAAAACGGCACACCGCGTTCTCGTTACTTTAGTGATGAGTTAGGTGCGCCAAATTTTTTATCAAGATACAGAACTAGCGTTTGCCAAGTGTGGGGGCATATGGTATAATATAAACATGGAAAAAGATATATTTACTATTAAGAGAAATACACTTTCATATGGTAGAGGATATGTGTATTCTTTGCAATATCATCTTGTCTGGTGCACGAAATATCGAAAACAGGTCCTGAAAAATGGGATAGACGCAGAATGTAAAAAAATGTTGTATGGGCTTGCGGAGGAATACAAATTTAAGATTCTGGCGATGGAGGTTATGCCAGATCATATTCATTTACTTCTGGATTGCAAACCGCAATTTTTTATATCAGACATGATAAAGATTATGAAGGGGAATCTGGCACGTCAGTTGTTTCTTTCGCATCCGGAATAAAACAGGAGCTGTGGGGAGGACATTTGTGGAATCCATCGTATTGTGCAGTCACCGTAAGTGACCGAAGCAGGGATCAGGTAGTGGCATACATTGAGGGACAAAAAGAGAAGGAAAAAAGAAAGTAGGAAATTTTATGCAGATTGTATCCAGCTATGGAGTAGAAATTAAAAAAAAGAATATACCGCTCCGCTCTACGCTGGATATTTTTCGGAAGGCAGTTTCCTATCTGATTCCGGTGTATGCAGAGACCTGGGAAGAACTTTCAGAAATCAGAAATCCACAAAAACGCTTTAATGAAGCGGAACATCTGGTACATGAGACAAAAAAGAATCATGCCAGATTTCTGTTTGACCGTCATTTCCCTAAGATGCCATCTTATCTGAGAAGAGCGGCGATTCAACACGCACTTGGAGCAGTGTCCTCCTATCAGACACGCCTTGGTTTGTGGGAAAAGGGAGAACTGAGGGGAAGACCGAAGCTGGTCTGTGAGAATCATGCGATGCCGGTATTCTATCGGGATGTCATGTATAAGGAAGCAGAACCGGGAGAAGATGTGGCACATTTAAAGCTGTTTGATGGGCGTGAGTGGAAGTGGTTTCAGGTAAAATTACTTTATACCGATATGGAATATCTTCGAAAAAAATGGAGTGGTAAAAAGGCATCTGCCCCAATTTTGGAAAAGAAACATCATAAATATTTCCTTCGGTTTTCATACACAGAGGAAGTAAGCTTATCAAAAACAGATGTAAAAGAGCAGGTGATATGCAGCGTTGATTTAGGAATCAATACGGATGCGGTCTGCAGCATCATGCGTGCAGAT
>NZ_QUEL01000038.1:0-9037 GCF_003478145.1 Clostridium sp. AF29-8BH
TATCGTCAAATGTACTTACAGTAAAAAAATGGTACATTTGAAAGATATTTAGCCTTCTTCGGTAAACTACCAATAGAAAATAAACAATCTAATAACAATAATATAACAGAAGAGAATAAAAGAAAAAATAAAGATTCAGTGGTTGAGATTGTAAAAAGAAAATCAGCAATGGACGTTTCTTGCCGTTACTTTAAAAATGAAATGTGCATGTATTGGAAAATCCCTTGCAATAAAAATTCCCTTCATTGTGTAAAGAAAACATATTTAAGTGTTGAACATGAGAGTGAGGAAAAAAGGAGACAGAGAGAAAAGCAGTTAGAAGAAAAATTACGTCAAGAACAAAATGAATTGAAAAAATTACCAAGAATCGGTGTGAAAGATTTTGTTGTAAGAGGTAATATTTTTAAATGTATTCATAATCATCATATGGTGGAAAATTTGGATGCAACAGTATTAGTTATTGATAGAAGAGATAAGCAAAGGTTAGTAAGAATTTCTGCTGGACATTGTAAGAAATGTAATACATATTTTATAATGGAAAGTACATTTAGAAGATTGAAAGAAAGCTATAGCCATATTGTATGTCGTATTTGTGATGAAAAAACATATCAGAAATCATATCATATGGGAGAAATGCAATTAGCGCAAGAGTCAATTTTAATGCAGTATGGTTATAATGTATCAGAAACTACAGGTTTATCATCAACTGCAAGACAAAAAATATTGGCAGTAATAATTGATAATAATATTCTTTCAAAAAGCGGGATAATTAGCTATCTGGATTTCTTTATCCGCCAGCGTTCACATATGAGTAATATGGAGACAGCTATTTCTAAGTGGGAAGAAGATGAAGAGTTTGTTGAACATTATAGAATTGGAGAGTATACGAAATTTGGTGTAAATGCTATTTATCGGAGATGATTTGAAAGCATTATAGAATGAGAGAGGTATAAAAATGGCAAAAAAACAATGGAGTACAACATATGATGCAGAGACATTAAAAAAATTTCAGGAAACTTGTGATGAATATGGCATGAAAGCTAATGTTATTTTAGAAGCACTTATGAAATTTTTTACGGAAGGAAATTGTAGAATCGTAGTAGAAAAGGGAGGTTTAAATATAGAAGTGAAAGAAAAAAATAGGTAAATGAAAGGCGGTGGAAATGAAATGGAAGAAATGACAGAAAGCGAACTGATCGCGGTATTGATTGACAAGTACACCGATCTCCAGCGTATCAAGAAAGCAAATGGAGAGGTTGGTAATTCTGAATTGGAATACCAGATCAAAATCACAAGAAAGAAATTATCTCTATTAAATGTGGATGTAGACGAATTGACGTTATAGGTATATATGATGAAAGATTTATTATTGTAAATTAATTTTCCCCATATTATCAATACCGGGGCATCTGGTTAGGTACTTAAATTCTACAGGTTTGAACATACCCCCCCCCGGTAGGGTAGGAGATGGAGTCCTAAACCGATTGCATTGGTTTTGAAATTTTCATCAAATGGGATGGCAGAAAGCTAGATTGATATGCAGAGCAATGGGGGATTTTCTAGTTATTTCTGTCGGAAATCGCGACGGAATTTTCAGCAGTGAAAATCTCTTGCATATTCAACAGTAAAATGATATATTATATATAAAGGATGCTACCGATAGACGGTTGTCCTGAATAATTGTGTTATAAAATAACCGCTCTTGTTTTCTCAGGACAGGGGGCGGTTATTTTTGTGTCTTATTACTATCTCGACCAACTTTGTAGCCGAGACTAAAGCACATAAAGCATAAGCCTATCAGTGCAATAACATCTGCTGTACTCATTGGTTAAGCCCTCCTTTTCTAGATTCTGTTTCCAGTTTCTATGTAATCAGAGGGTCACAGTCCCTCTGGAGAAGGACAACCGCCTACCGTGATATGGTAGCACCCATGAGATTATTATAGCATAGGTTAGGGGAGATTGGAAGAGAAAAGGGTGGGTTTATCGAACTGATGTTTTTTCTGGATGCTTTGCTGGATTGTGGTGTTGATAGGATGTGATGGGAGATTTATTTTATCGAACATTTGTTTTTTAACCGTGTGTAAAGATGAACCTGCTATTACCCAAATCAAGAAACCGTTTAGAATCAAGAGTTTTAACATCCCCCGATACCAACAACCTACTAAATCACTAGGAATAAAATTTACACCCAAGCATCACACCACCACCAGAGCATACAAAAAAACACAGCCTATAATATAAGACCGTGATTTTTATTCTATCCCATCTATTCAATTATCATCAAATCATCATCGTTCCCAGTAATACCCCGATCCATCTTCCAGATAGATATATAAACCTGTATCAGTTGCGTTGTAATTAGTGACTTTCCGCATATCAACGAAATTATTTTGGAACTCTTCCGATCCGGTGTCAACGTAGGCAGAATGTCCGGCAGAATACCGACCCAGATCAAAGCCAGCAAATAACATAACTCCTATAATAGCAACCATTCCTAATAATTTAATCATTCTTTCCATGTGTTCATTCTCCTTTTTATGTGTAGGGTGTCATCATTCCGGTGACACCCTTTTTTACATCTGTTACTGTTTACCGTTCAGAATGTATTCAACCGCTTTTTCTGCCCTACTTGATGCAGACACGATCCACCGTGGTTCATTCTTTAATGCATTCAACCAGCCTTGAATGTATGCAGTAGAATTTCTAAAGGTTTTATTTGTTTCTATTCCTAAGATATTCATAAGCATTGCCGATCCAAATTCTGCCGTGAGTTCTTCTTTAGAATAGATATCTGATTCAAATCTCAAACACTCATTACTTGTTAATCTGTTGAGCCTAGTTCTGTGTCCTGTGCTGTGAATCATTTCATGAAACAAAGTACTGTAAAATTCATTTGCTATCTGATATTGTTCCCTACATGGTACATTAATCTGATCGAATAATGGATAATATCCAGCGTCATTTGTAACTACTTCCTTAATCGGGATATGCTCACGTTCTTTGTAAGCATTCTTGATCTTTTCCGCTTCCTCAATTGGTTCTATCTCTGTGTTAAGTTCTTCTTCTGGTAAAGGATCAACGCCCTCAACCTGTGAAATATGAAAGACATTGTAATATCTCAATAATGGAATCTGTTTAGTTATCATTGTACCGTCTTCCTGTTCCTCATCGACTGCTGTTATCTTCCAGAAAGTAACAAATGAGGCTTTTTCTCCTTTTCGAACGTGACCGCCTAAGTCTTGCCACTGTTTGAAGCTCGCCCATTCTCCGGCTTTTCCTAATATTAATTGATTCAGTAAAGAATAAGGTTTCTTTGTTATTCTGTTATATGCTCCGCTTCTAACACCTGTCCAAGGTTTTTCCCACGGTATTCTTCCTTTTTCTAATTCAGCGATGATTCTGTCTGTAACCATCTGATATACATTAGTTCTTTCTTTTCTTTCGATTGTTCTTTCTCTCATATGATTGTCCGTCCTCTCTTAAAAGGTTCTTGATTGATTTCTTGACTATATTATATATTAGTACCAATACATATTCAATGCACATTAGTACCAATATAAAGTGGCGGTATTTAGTCATGATCTATAAAAAATCAAAAGTATTAGTACTAATGCATAAATAAATGATATTAGTACTAATACAATCTTGTGAATCTGCGAATTGAAATAGTATTAGTACTAATGTATAATACAGCCATAAGGTTGATACAGAGCAACACCGAAGAGGTCGAAAACCTCTGAACTTCAAAACCATATACCCGTGAAGAACTGACACACAGCATAGTATCTAATAGTCGGGAAGATGATTGAAGCGGTGCTTCTCTATCAACCAGATAAGAACAGTTTCATATAAGAAGAAAATCAACAGGAGGTATTTTTAATATGTGCAGAACGATGAAAGAATTAGAAAATGTGGTTGCTGATTATCGCAAAATGAAAACTTCACTTGATAAAGTTTCGGAGCAGGTCAAAGCATTAGAGCGTGAGATCATCGGTTATCTGGATACAAACCAGAAAATCACAGAGACAGGAAAAGATTTTACCGTTAAGGTTTCCACCTGTGAACGCCGGACACTGGATAGCAAGAGACTTGAAGCAGATTTAGGAAGTCTTGCAGAGTATCAGCGGATCTCTCAGTATCGCTGCTTGTATGTCAAGTAAAAAACTTACATTATATAAAATCCTTCCCACTCATTCAAACGGGTGGGAAGGATGAAAGGAGAAAACAGAATGATGATGATGAAAAAGGACGAAAGAAAAGCATTGAAGAAGATCCGTGAACTGATGGGATCGCTTGGCTCTGATAGTTATGTAGCGACAGCATTTGAAGGATGTGCGGATATAGCAGAATCCAACATTGACAATGATTTTATGTGCAGTATGAAACAACGCGCAGAATCAGCGGAGGAAGAATCAAGAAAGGCGTTCTTGCTTATATCAGACCAGCAGAAAGAGATCAATAAGCTGAAAGCGGATCTTGAAACTGCTAACAATGAATTAGAGCGTTTATGTAATGTTAATTCAGAACTTCAACGCGATACGACCGGGACAGAAAAGGCTTTATCTGATTTGAGAAAGTTTAGCAAGAACGCTGAAGCGCAGTTGAAAGAAAAGGATGCAGAGATCATCCGGCTCAAAGCACAGTTATTTGATTACATGACGAAAGATCAGCAGTAAGAAAGGGATCAATTATGAAACGGTTTAGAGATAATACAGGCAAGCTCACGATGTGCGTTGAAGCAATTAGAACAGAGACAGCCGGAGAAGCAAGAAATTATTATCAGATAGGTGGTAAATACATTTTCTACATTTTCGCCAATGATAGCAGGGTGTACACCTATATCAAGAACAATGATGAAATAGCACAGTTCCAGAGTCCAGACGGCTTTACTCTTCTCATTCCATTAGAAAGTTTGGGGATGTATCTGCCGGATGTATCGAGTGTTGGTATGGAATTAACCAGAGTAGAAGAATAGGGGGATCAGTTATGCAGAAAATATCATATGAATTTGCGACAGTCACTAAAAATGGAGTAGTAGAACAGATTGGACGGAGTAGCATTTTACAGCCAAAAATCAACTATAAGGGCGGTTCTATCAAGTGGTATGAGGATAAATTGAAACCAGAACAGCCGGAAGCAGTAGAAAAATAATCATATGGGAAGTGACGGTTAAGCCGTGGGAGGTTCAGTCCTCCGCTTCTATTCAGCTATAGCTTGTGTAAATCAATCATATTTATATAAGGAAGGAACGGGAACGGATATGTTCAATTTTAGAATCATCACAACAGCAGAGGGGTTAGAAATCATCGACAGAACTTTAACTACATCATCGGACTTATTAAATCCATTTGAACTCATGGACTATGTGGCATTGGAAGACACACTTGCATTCATGGATAGGAAAAGAAGAATTTCCAGAAAGAGATCCAGACGCAAAAGAAAACTTGCCAGGAATCCGCTATATAGATTGCTTGGCATCATCGGGTTAATTTAAGAGATAGGAGAGGGAGAAAATATCATGGTTCAGTCAAAATTTTTCAATATGGGTCAGATTCTTATTACAAGAGGGATAAGCGAAACAGTCGGAGAAAGTGAACGTTTTGCCGCTGAAGTAGTTCTTGCGTTACATCGGTTCGCTATGAAGGACTGGGGAGATCTGGATGCAGAAGATATTAAGGCAAATGAGGAAGAACTGAGCAATTCAGATGATTTATATTTACTTGCGGCATATAAGACTTCAAAAGGCAGAATCTGGATCATCACAAATCGTATTTCAGAGAAAGCCGGAGATAATGCAACTACAGTTCTTTTCCCATATGAGAGATAGGGAAAATTAGATTTTGGGTATAAAGGTGGCAAAAGGGGTCACTAATTCAGTGACTCCACCACCAGAGAAAAGGAGATAAAATATCATGGCTATTGTAATTACAGACGGAATCCATTATTTAATATTTAAAATTTGCGGACGGAGAACTTGCGACAACACGGAAATTAGAACTTGCGTATCGGTTCGACAGTGCTTCAGATGCTATTAATATCATGAAAAATTTATCCGGCAGAAAGGCAGAATATTATGTATATGATACCAATACTGATTACATTCTGTGGCGGCTCATGTCAGAAGAAGAGGTAGAAGCGAGAAGAGAAGCCAGACGAAGAAAAAGACATAAACAGGATAATATTATTGATTTAGAACCAAAGGCAAATGAAAATATTCCAAGAGTACAGATCCCTTCAAAGGGAATCCGTAAAAAGTTCTCTCCAGATGTACGAAAATTGCTGTATATTCATGCCGGAGGACGCTGTGAGTTATGTGGTAGGGAAATGGCGCTGGAAGATGTGACAATCGATCATATCAAGCCGCTGGCGATGGGTGGCACAAATGACGTTTCTAATCTGGCGTGTACTTGTTTTGGATGCAATCATCTGAAAGGTTCTGCTGTGCCGGAAAGTTTTTTTCAAAGAGTAAATGATATATTTATGTTCCAGATGGAAAAGAAGTATAAGAAAAATGTATGGTGGAAGCTGGTGCGTGTGATATTAGGGAAAATAAGCTAATGCCTATATGTGATTAACTTATAAATTGATTAATTAACTTAAAAGTTGATTATCCATCTTTAGGTTGAATAAATAACTTATAAGTTGTATACTAATATAAGTAGTCCTAATATTTGGGATTGCTTATATTAGAGAAAGAGAGGGCGCGATGTTGGCACTGACGGATGCAAGAAAAAAGGCGAATGAAAAATATATAAAAAACAATTATACACAGGTCAAATTGTCGATGCCTAATGCAGAAGCGAAAACTTTAGAAGAGTACTGTACTGCTAAAGAATGTTCGAAGGCTGGCTTTATTCGACAGGCGATAAAAGAAAAGATGGAGCGAGAACCACTTACAGAGGTAAAAACGGAAAATGCTGGCGTTTTGTCCGAAGATTGACGCAAAATCAAGGAAATTAGCATTTTTCACGATTTCTCAAAAATGCGACATGGCAAAAACCGTTGATTTTATTAGGTTTTTCGAGGGTCGGTTTTACGATGAAACTGTAATTTCATGTGATACCCAAAAAGAGGGGCAGAAAGTATGAATTTGGATGAATTAGAGAAACTGGCAGAGAGTGTAGAAGTTCTATGACAGAATGGACTAAGGAAAGCAAGGAAAATTATGATTGGCTGGTTAAGTCTAAGGAACAACTAAAACATGGACAATACGCGGAACATAATCGGACAGATGTAAATGGGGATAATATGGATTTTAATAGATTATTGGAAAAACAAAAAATATTTGCAGAAAGCAAACATAAGATAGAACCTCAAGTTCTAACATCCTATGAAAGAGAGTTCGAGCAACGGCTTATATACGATTCTGTGTCATTAGAGGGAAGTTCCTTGACATTTGATGAGGTTAAGGCGATACTTGACGGAGAGAAGTAATATAAAAGGGTACTTGAAAAGTCAAGCACCCCATAGTATAATCTAATTAGAAAGTGAATCGGATGTGATTGTCCGATTTGCCCTCTGTAGAATAGTTATATAAGAATAAACATCCTAGTCTTTGGGCGGAAGAGGATGTTTATTTCTTTTTATCGTGATGGTTGTCTATGTATGACAAAGCCGCGAAGATTACCAGTAACAGCGTCAAAAGATCACTTAGGCTAATCATAAGGCATCCCTCCTTTTGTAGACTAGAGGGCATCAGATAAATGGAAAGTCACATCCTACTCTCTGTTCAATTATACGATAATAGTATACCACAAGGGAAACATATGTTCAATGAGGGATATCATTCTGCTGCCATCCAGTGAGCTATCATTAGATTGCAATAGGATAGAACATGGCAGCAGGACGATAGAAATTTAATAGGGAAACGAAAAGAAAGTCACGGTCGAAAAATAGACCGTGACTTTTTGTGATCTTGGATGGGGGTAACGAAACGTTACTCCGTAGAGGGAAAGCGTCTGCGAAATTTGATCTTTCCATAATTGTTGAGGTATTCATATATAGAATTTAATGTTTCTGGAGAAAAGATGCTATACACAAGCGGTAGTTTATATTGCTCATGAAAGCCTACAAACCAATTAACACATTCGCGAATATGAACTGCAAAATCTTTTCCCGTAAATATTTGAAAAGATTTCAGATAATGCTTTGTGACATTGGGTTGTCCTTGCTCAATTTTAAATGTAACGTTTTGAACAAATTTTCGTGATAAAGCACACAGATCGGGATCGCCAGATTTTATAGCTTTGGATAGTTCAGGAATAATTTCCTCGAAATTAGAAAATGCCTCATGAATCCATTCCGCAAACACTTCTTGCATTTCTTTTTGAAATTCTTGTTGCTCCTTGATAGCTTGCATACTGTTATTTTTAATGGACATATTATTATATTTTGAATATAAGGAAAGTATATCATTCATAGAATTAATATGTTCTTTTTGATCTTTCTCATTTACCCCGTATATCGGGATTCCAATTAAAGCAAAAGCTAAATCAGGGTTTCTATATACAGAATAATAAAAATGGCGAAGAGCAGTTAAAGCCGCTTGTTTTTGATTTACAGGCATAGCAAATATACGATCAGAAATTTGAGGAACAAAATATTCTTCTAATAGAACGTCCAGAGCATCCATCAAATCTTCTTCATATAGCTCAGAGTAATCTGAATCAGGGATAATTAATTCGTACCATGGTCGAACAGAATCGCCTAAAGATTGATTTAAAAGTTGTTCTATAATAGGAAGAACCTCATTGGGATCATTTGAACCTTCAAGTATCATATAGATAGAAAGTAAATCATCCTTTTTGATTTTTTTTGTTTTCCCACTTTCAATATTTTGCAACCAAAATTTAGAATGTCCATTTCCAACTTGTTCAGAAAGATCATAGCTGGAAATCCCCTTTTCTTTTCTGCGCTCAATAATATCTAGTCTTAAATTAGTAGTAATTACTATTTTTCAGTAGACATATCTAGTCTTAAATTAGTAGTAATTACTATTTTTCAGTAGACATATAAGTGCCTCTTTTCATTTTATT
>NZ_QUEL01000039.1:0-8223 GCF_003478145.1 Clostridium sp. AF29-8BH
AAGACGAATTGTTTAATAAATTGCTGTCTTATTCCACTGCTAGGAATGAATTTTGGTCTGTCTTATTCCACTGCTAGGAATGAATTTTGGTCTAAAGAAATGTTAAAAGAAATAAAAATATGGAAGAAAAAAGAAAAGAAAAGAATTATAAGGATGTATAGAAGATAATTTGTTATATGGGTAATAATACATATAAAAAAAACTGGAGATGAAATCGTGTGCGGAATAGTAGGATATATAGGAGATAAACAAGCGGCTCCAATCCTTTTGGCGGGTTTGGAAAAGCTGGAATATAGAGGCTATGATTCGGCTGGATTAGCAGTTAGAGAAGGTTCTGGAGTAGTTCGGATTGTAAAATCAAAAGGAAGGCTCAAAGCTTTAAAAGAGAAGACAAATGATGGGAATTCATTACGCGGAAATTGTGGAATTGGACATACTCGTTGGGCGACTCACGGGGAACCTTCTGAATTAAACGCTCATCCTCATGCAACTGAGGATAGAGAGGTTGTTGGAGTCCATAATGGTATCATAGAAAATTATCAGGAACTCAGAGATAAATTAATAAAAAAAGGATATCCTTTTTATTCAGACACAGATACAGAAGTTGCTGTTAAATTGGTTCATTATTATTATAAAAAGTACAAAAAGGGACCTCTTGATGCGATAGCGAAATCTCTGTCAAGAATTCGCGGTACATATGCTTTGGCGTTTATATTTAAAGAATATCCTGAAGAGATTTTTGTGGCGCGACAGGATAATCCCATGATATTAGGACAAGGAATAGGGGAAACGTTTATAGCATCTGATGTGCCTGCGTTATTACCTTATACACGTAAGATCTATTATATCGGAAATCGAGAAATAGCTTGCTTGCATAAGGGTAATATTACTTTTTATAATATTGATCAGGAAGAAATAAAAAAAGAATTGGTCGAAATAAAATGGAATGCAGAAGCAGCTGAAAAAAATGGATATGAACATTTTATGATAAAAGAGATTCATGAACAACCGAGAGCAATCAAGAATACTTTGAATTCTGTAATAAAAGATGGAGTGATAGACCTAACATCCAGTGGATTAAAGAAAGAGATAATTGAAGCAACAGAACAAATCTATATCGTAGCATGTGGTTCAGCATATCATGCAGGAGTAGCATTGCAATATGTAATGGAAGATTTGGCGCGTATACCAGTTCGAGTAGAATTGGCATCTGAATTTAGATATAGAAATCCGATTTTGGAAAAAAATAGTTTAGTAATTGTAATTAGCCAATCGGGTGAAACAGCGGATACACTAGCAGCTCTTCGATTAGCTAAAAACAAAAAAATTCCTACTTTAGCGATTGTAAATGTGATTGGCTCAACTATTGCCAGGGAAGCAGATTATGTATTTTATACTTTGGCTGGGCCAGAAATTTCGGTAGCTACAACAAAAGCGTATAGTGCGCAATTAATTGCAGGAGATTTATTAGCAATTCAGATGGCTTATATGAAAGGAAAAATAGATTCCGAAGGGTATAAAAAGTTAATTATAGAATTGCAGAAAATTCCGAATTTAATAGAAAAAATCTTATTGGATTCAAAAGAGCGAATTCAATGGTTTGCATCTAAGTATGCAAATGCAAAAGATGTTTTCTTTATAGGACGTGGAATCGATTATGCGGTAAGCATGGAAGGAAGTTTAAAACTAAAAGAGATTAGCTATATTCATTCGGAAGCTTATGCTGCTGGTGAATTAAAACATGGAACAATTAGCTTAATAGAGGATAATATTTTAGTAATAAGCATTTTAACACAAAGTGAATTGTATGAAAAAATGATAAGCAATATGGTTGAAGTTAAATGCCGGGGGGCATATTTAATGGGAATTACCAGTGCTGGAAATTATAAAATAGAAGATACAGTTGATTTTGCATTATATCTTCCTAAAACGGATGAACATTTTATGCCTAGTTTAGCAGTGATTCCGTTGCAATTACTGGGGTATTATGTCAGTGTTTCAAAAGGATTGGATGTGGATAAACCAAGGAATTTAGCTAAGAGTGTAACGGTAGAATAAAGAATCAAAAATAAGAAGGGCTAAAAACTAGGATGGAAACTAAGAAAGACAAATGCCAGTATATTGAAATGTGTCGATTTATTGGATCAATTATGATTTTATGTCATCATTCATATACATTGATGGAACGAACATTTTTTATAGGAGGCTGGGCATTTGTAGAATTTTATTTCATATTAACGGGATATTACACAACCTTACATTTTTCTAAAAGAATGGAAAAATGTAAGGTTGAATGTGATGAAATCTTTTTCTATGTAAAAAATAAGATAAAAAAACTTTATCCTTATGCAGTAGGGGGGGTGATGTTTGGTTTTTTCAACATTATTACACAATGTTCTATGTAAAAAATAAGATAAAAAAACTTTATCCTTATGCAGTAGGGGGGGTGATGTTTGGTTTTTTCAACATTATTACACAATGTTCTGAAAATGACAAAAGTGTTGCTTCTTTTTCACTGATATATAATTTATTATTGCTAAAAGGAAGTGATATAGCAAATTCTTCTTATACCTATGATCCACCTTTGTGGTATATTACGCATTTGATTTTGTTTTTGCCGTTGATTATAATTTTAATGGTCAAAAATGAAAAAATTTATAAATATTTTTTATGCTGGTTTATTCCTATTATGTTATATGCATTGTGCATGGATTATATGAAAAAAATTGCAATTTGGGAAGGCGGAATATTTCAGTGCTTTAGAGGAATCGCTGGATTGACTGTTGGAAGCGCATTGTTTTATATGACAAGATATTATAAAGAAAAAGATGATTTCCCTAAAATGTTATTTCGTATAGCGAGTGTGATTGGATTTATAGGCTTTATTTTTATTACTGTTTTTTTTAGAAATGGTGGAATTGATATTTCAGCGGAGATAATTGCCTATTTAATTATAGTGATGTTTTTTACATTAATGAATGATGAAAATTATATAAAAAATAAGCATATTTATTCGATATGCATTCATTTGGGTGAATTGGCACTTCCAATTTATTGCATCCATTATCCTATTCAAGATTGGATTCAAAGATTATTTCCTTTAAATGGATATTGGTTAAAATTAGGAATGTCAATCGTTTGGTCGGTAATGATTTCAGAATTGATGCTGTTAGTCTGTAAAAAATGGGGAGAACAGAAGAGAATAGTTCAGAAAGAAACAACTCTGTAAATTTGCATCTTTATAGTTATGGAGGAAAACATGAACACAACCCTCATCATCATGGCTGCCGGTATAGGTTCCCGTTTTGGAACCGGTATCAAGCAGCTGGCTAAGATGGCTCCGAATGGAGAGATTATTATGGATTTTTCGATTTACGATGCGAAGGAAGCTGGTTTTACAAAAGTTGTATTTGTAATTCGGAAAGCCATTGAGAAAGAATTTAAAGAAGTGATTGGAAATCGCTTATCTAAGGTTATGCCTGTGGAATATGTCTATCAAGAGTTAGAAGACTTGCCTGAAGGCTATCATGTTCCAGAAGGACGAGTAAAACCATGGGGAACCGGGCAGGCAATTCTGGCTTGTAAAGATGTTGTGAAAGAACCATTTGTGATCATCAATGCAGATGATTATTATGGGAAAGAAGCTTTTTCGAAGCTTCATGAGTTCCTGCTTTCTGGAAATACAGATGCGGATAAGATAAATCTGGCAATGGCAGGCTTTTCTTTAAAGAATACGCTGAGTGAAAACGGAGCGGTTACCAGAGGTGTCTGCGTGGCAGATGAGGCGGGATTCTTGAAAGAGGTCGTTGAAACGACGGGAATTCAGTGTGTAGATGGAAAAATCCAGTGTGATAATGCGAAGGTAAGCAAATGGATCACACCGGATACGATGGTATCCATGAATATGTGGGCCGGATATCCGGATTTTTTGCGGTACATAGATGAAGGATTTGCCAGATTCCTTGATGCATTAGGGGAAAATCCGGAGAAGAAGGAGTATCTTCTCCCAAATATTGTGGCAGAATTGCTTGAAAAGAAGTTAGCTTCCGTAAAAGTTTTGAATACGCCGGACAGATGGATTGGAATTACTTATAAAGAAGATATAGAACCAGCGCAGGAGGGATTCCGACAGATGATAGAGAGTGGATTATATCCGGAAAATTTGTGGGATTAGGATAAAGTAAGAACAAATGAAATTAGAGAGAAACAGGATGGTTGAAGTTTTATTTTACACAGCCGTCCTCACCAAACAATTCTACCTTCTCCCCAGCGGCAGCATCGGCATCGCGGATTTGTTTTTCGCCGTATCAGGTGTTCTGACCTTTGCTCTGGCCCGGAGAAGTGGTAAAAAAATCTGGTATCAGGAGGATCTGCCCTGGGCTGTCTTCCTGATATTTGCAGCTGTCATTAATGGCATTTATTTTGTTCGGACAGGAAAAGGAAGTTTTCCGTTACATACGCTTTATTGGATTTATTCTGCATTCCTGATCTGGACGTTCCGGACACTTTATTCGGATTCGTTTATGCGGGGACTTTGCTGGATATGTCGGATCAATCTGGTGTTTCAGACAATTGTTTTGATTTCCGGACGAGGACGCTATTTTCATGAGAGCTGGGGCGGTTCTCGGTTTATGGGAACGTTTAATGATCCGAACCAGTTTGCTTTTTTCATCTTTACGATGATTCTGGTGCTTTTTATGGAATACCGGCGGAAGGCAGAGTATACAGTCAAGACACGGATTGCGTGCTGGGGAATGTTTTTTTGGGGAGTTCTTCTGATTGGAAAAGCAAAATCAACCGGTATGTTTGTGGGACTGCTTGCCTTTTTTGTAATACTGGCATGGCAGTTTTTCTGGGAAAGATGCACGCACTCAAAGTATAAAAAACTCTGGTGGTTCGGCGGGGCAGCTGTTGTAGTGATGCTGGCGCTGGGCGTCTATCTAATCTGGCCAGGGGCAGATTTTGATGTTTCGCAGACGGATTATACGCTTCTTTCCAGAATCCAGCAGAAAATATGGAAACTGGCAAATGGAAATCTCTATGATCTGCTATATGACAGAAGTGCGGAGCGGCTGGTATTGACGCCTCAGTATCTGTTTTATGGAGCGGGAGAGGGCTTTTTTGAACGTTTTATTCCGTATGATGGATTTGAAAAACTTTTGAGTCCGGGTGTGTTTGATGTATTTCATGTCAATGAGATTCATTCCAGCTTTTTTGATGTGTGGTTTTCGTATGGGCTGATTCCTACCACATTTCTGGTGTATTGGATTGTGAAAAATGTGGTCCGGTGTGAGAAAGCGCAGAGGGCGGCGGTGCTGGCACTTCTGGCAGAGAGTTTTACGCTGATGAACTGCAGGCAGCCGTTTTTCTGGTTTGTTATTGTGATGGCGGGAATGTCTGGGAAGAAGGGAAGAAGGACATGAATTTGAAATACCTCATTCGTATGCCTGCCATTTTGATTTCAGGTATTTTGGCGGGGACTATTTTTTGTGGCTTGCCTTTCTTATACCGGATAAGTTGATTTATGAACATGGTGCAGAGTCAGTGGAAATCTTTACCGGTGAAGGACTCTATCCGTTTGTTGGAAATACGCCGGCGGAAGAATTGGATAACTGGACGGATTCGCTCATGATCCATACAGCCTGTTATCAAAAAGAAGATGCGTCTGCTTTAGAGCGTGCAGTCGCTGCCTATCGACCGGTTTATCAGGATGCAGATCCAATTACATCATTTCGAATGGATGTGAAAGGGATAGATAATGGGATGGAAATAACTTCGTATGCGCGTTATTGGCATGGTTATTTGGTATTCCTGCGCCCACTACTCTTTTTTATGGATTATCAGGGAATTCGGGCACTTACAAATTTGGGAGTTGTGTTTACTCTGCTGCTTATAATAGGAACATTGATTAGGCAGAAACGCTACTGTTTGATACTTCCATTTTTATGTACGGCACTGTTTTTGAGACCGTTGGCGATTGCGTTTTCGATCCAGTTTTCAAGTGTGTATTATGTGATGATATTCAGCCTGTTTTTGATTTTGGTCTGTCGGAATCAAATGGAACAGGACGGGCGCTATCTGTATCTGTTTTTGATAAATGGCATGATAACTGCTTATCTGGATTTACTGACTTATCCTGCGGCAGCACTTGGAATTCCACTGGTATTTTTCCTGGCAACGGGGAAAATGGTTAACTTCCTTGAAAAACGGCACACCGCATTCTCGTTACTTTAGCCTGCAAATAAAAAGTCAAGACTTAATGGGGAAAAAAATATAAAATTTTACATGGTTAAAATTAGGCACTAAAATAAGACCACCACAAGCAGTGCTGGTCTGCAAATAAAAGTTTTGAATTAGCTTGACTCAGAAAGAATACAGAGATATTCCTTCACTCGTCCATAATAAATTCTGAGAAATTTATTAGCGCCTGCAGTCATGTAAACATAGTACGGTTTACCCTGGGCACGTTTTCTGTCCATGAATTGATATACAGGATCATCTTGCGGCATTGTTTTAATAAGAACATCCATTACTTGAAAAAGAGTCTTTCTTAAATTTGAAGACCCACGTTTGGATGTTGGAACACTTTTTTGTGCATAGGAGCCAGACTCGTTTACGCCAGGATCTACCCCGGCGAAAGCAGTAAGGGCTCCTTTATGTGTAAATCTGGTTATATCACCGATCTCAGCCATAAGCTGTGGACCAAAAGATGGACCAATCCCTTTAAACTGCATAACAATCGGGTACTCTGGAAGTTTTGAGGCGGTTTCATTCATGAGAATGCGTATTGTTTCGACGGTAGCGGAAGTGCTGTTAAGCTGAGCGATAGCTTGTCTAATGATGCGTTTGGTTATTTCGTTTTTAGGAAATACCGGGACAAGTTCCGTTGCCTTGGTATAAATTTCTTCGGCTTTTGATTTATTGAAGATATATTTTTTTTGCTTGCACCAGTTTTGATAGTGTTTAACAAAAGAATTTAGAGACATTTTACGAACGCAATCTACATGCCAATACGTATAGACAAAATCAACCCATTTTTGGGAGCCATCACTGCGGAGTGGACTATTAAAATAAGTATTTGCATTTGGGTATGTCTGGTCAATGAGATTAATAAGATTATTTTTCATAGCCGTTTTTTGTTTCACATAGAAATGAAACTGACGATTCATGGCCTTTAGTTGTGTGCGCAATTCATCCACAATACTATATGGTTTAAGATTTTGCCATTTGTCAAGAGCATAGCGGGCGATCTTGATGGAATCAGCTTTGTCAGATTTAACTTTGCGAAGAGAGTCATTATTAAAGTTTTTGACTAGCTTAGGATTAACAGCACTGACAAACAGACCAGCTGCTGAAAATTGCTGAGCAAGTACTTCGTAATAGTGTCCGGTGTGCTCCATTACAATTCGTGATTCACCTTCGATAGAGTGAATAAGTTTAATTAGTGAAAGGATATCACTGGATGTGTGCTTGATCTCAAAAGGAGAGGATACAATCTCACCAAATGGTCTTAGAATTGTAACCATGCTTTTACCTTTTGAAACATCAATACCTACTGCGTTCATAAATTTGTCACTCCTTAAAAATATTACAATGGATAAATACCAGATTTACTCATTACCTGCTCAAACTACTGTGTGTGACACGAATGCACTTAATGTGATTCAACCTGCATAAAACGAACACTGTGAATGAGGAGCTGGTTATCAGTCTAAAGTACGGACGCTAAGTCCTAGTGATGAAGTCGATATACCATTGCATCCTACATTCTAACAGTTTAAGTAATGAGATGGATAAATCCTTACTGGATGTAAGGGGATTACCCATAAGTATATTGTAGTAGTGACGAGTTAGGTGTGCCAAATTTTTTATCAAGATACAGAACTAGTGTTTGTCAAATGCGGGTGCATATGGTATAATATAAACATGGAAAAAGATATATTTACTATTAAGGAAAATTCACTTTCATATGGTAGAGGATATGTGTATTCTTTGCAATATCATCTTGTCTGGTGCACGAAATATCGAAAACAGGTCCTGAAAAATGGGATAGACGCGGAATGTAAAAAAATGTTGTATGAGCTTGCGGAGGAATACAAATTTAGGATTCTGGTGATGGAGGTTATGCCAGATCATATTCATTTACTTCTGGATTGCAAACCGCAATTTTTTATATCAGACATGATAAAGATTATGAAGGGGAATCTGGCACGTCAGTTGTTT
>NZ_QUEL01000004.1:0-178037 GCF_003478145.1 Clostridium sp. AF29-8BH
TGTCCCGCAAAATAGCTGCGGAGATCACGAAATATGCCGCAGAGTATCAGGCAGATGTAATTGTGTTTGAGTATCTGGAAATGCAGGGAAAAATATCCGGAAAAAAGAAACAAAAGCTTCATTTATGGAGAAAGCGGGATATTCAGAAACTGTGTGAACATCAGGCACATCGGAACGGAATTCGTGTGTCCAGGGTCAGTGCCCGGAACACCAGCAGGCTGGCCTGTGACGGAAGCGGAGCGGTAGTAAGAAACCAGGAGAACCATAGCCTATGTACCTTCCGGACCGGAAAACAGTATAACTGCGACCTGTCAGCATCCTATAATATCGGAGCGAGATATTTTATACGGGAATTTTTAAAACCCTTGCCGGAAACGGAAAGGTCTTCACTGGAGGCAAAAGTACCTGCAGTGAAGCGTAGAACCTCCTGTGTTTATGCAGATTTGAGAAAGCTTTATGTAGAAGTAAACAATTTAAAAGCGGTATAAATGCAGGCAGATATACAGCGGACTACCTGTAATGTGGAAACCAGCCGTATCCGGCATGGGAAAAGTGCGTATCCGCACGAATTCTAAGTTACTGGCGTATCCGCCGATATTTAGTCTTGCCGTTTAAAACGGCCGAGAAGCACGTGACTTTAGCCATGTGAGGTTCACTGGCGTTGAGCATATTGTTAATACCTTTTTCCGTTTCTGCAAGCTGCTTTTTCAAAAGAGGCAGATCGGTGCTTTCTTTCTTCTGCAACTCCATCAGCGTATCAATCAGTCGTTCCATGACTTCATCATTCATAATTGCTTTCATACAGTAATTGAGCGTACATATAAATTAGAGGAGACCGAGGCAGTGATGCAGAAACAGATCCGGGTGGCAAACCATCGGATCGCAGATTTGGAAAAGCAGATGGAGGGATAAGGTATGCAGATTAAAGATTATGTAAAGCCGGAATTACTTGTGGTAGCAGTAGTGCTGTACTTTATTGGGATGTGGCTGAAGCAGAGTGAGACAGTGAAAGACAAATACATCCCACTCATTAATGGGCTGATTGGCGTTGCGATTTGTGCCATCTATGTGTTCGCCACCTGTGCCTGCGGCAGTGGTCAGGATATCGCGCTGGCAGTTTTCACGGCACTTACACAGGGCGTCCTTGTGGCGGGATTGTCTACGTATGTAAACCAGATTTTTAAGCAGTCAGGAAAAGAAGAGTAGAAGGAGGCGATCCGACTATCTCCCGCGGCAGTTCGGGGCGTGGCTGCCGTTGCGGCATCGCAACAATAGGGGGAAATCGACGAAAGCCGATAGAGTGAAAGAAATTTATATGCTATAATGTCAGAGTTACCGCCTCCGAAACTGGTGTCAGGAAGGAGGTGTCTGCGGTGGAAATACGATTATCTCTTATTGTTTCTGTCGTGGCGGGTGTGATTAGCCATCTCATCTGCAAATGGTTAGACGGTCACAAATAGTCGGTAACTAGCCTGCGGGTTTAAGCCTTCCCGTCGTGAAATTAGGAATAAAAACCCCCAAGGAGTCGCGATCCTTGGGGGTTTTGTCGTTGCCTGTGATGGACAACTACTATCTCTTAGCCTATCGGCATTATAGCATATGCGAAAATTCTTTGCAAGATACCCTGGAAAACAAAATTTCATATTTTTTCATATCATAAAGAAAAGAGGACAAATCTATGAGAGATATCACATTATGCCATCCACGTCTCCAGCGCATTGCGTCCGCCTGGATCAAAGCCTGTGCGACCGAGGGTATCACAGTAGCCATCGGAGAGACACTGCGGACGGTGGCGGAGCAGGACGCTCTGTACGCGCAAGGACGTACCAAGCCTGGCAACATTGTAACCAATGCCAAAGGCAGTAGCTATAGCAGTCAGCATCAGTGGGGGTTGCTTTTGATTTTTATCTTAAGATGGATGTGGACGGCGATGGCAGCGTGTCAGACGATGCCTACAATGACAGCACAGGTATGTTTAAAAAGGCCGCAGAGCTGGCAAAAGCTTTAGGACTTGCCTGGGGCGGAGACTGGCGTAGCATCGTAGACAAGCCACATCTTTATCTACCGGACTGGGGCAGCGGCACCAATATTCTTAAACAGCGTTACAGCACCTTTGAGGCGTTTAAAAAGACCTGGCCTAAAATGGATGTAGCGACAGTCAAAGCCGACAGCGATGCCGGAGCGGCGGATCTCAAGGACATCAAGAGCGGCGCACACGGCTTGAGCATCACTGCGTCCTCACTCATCATCCGGACAGCTCCGGCAGGTGCTGACTCTGGCAAGCGATACAGTAAGGATCAGCAGGTGCAGCCGATCCGGAAGTGTTTTGTCAGCGGAGCACCGTGGATCCAGACTGCGGACGGCTGGGTGTCTGGCAAGTATCTTAGTGGCTGGGTGTGCCAGGACGGGCGCTGGTGGTATCTGCTGAGTGGGTACACCTACCGGCACGATGCAGTCTGCCAGATTGACGGGCAGGCGTATGCGTTTGATTCGGATGGCTGGATGATTACCGCAGATCGGATAGCAGAGGACGGACATATACGATAAAATATGATGAAAAACACAATATAAGCGCATAATAAGGGGCTGTCATTCCTTGAAAATAAAGGAAAAACAGCCCTTTTTCGTGTGATATTTCCCCAGAAAAAGGGGTTCTTTATACTGAAATATGCTTTCGTGGTAGATGCTCCAAAAACACCGGAAACCCTTGTAAATAAAGGAAAAATCCAGCATTTACAAGGGTTTCCGCATCCATCAAAAAAAGCAGATAACGGGAATCGAACCCGCCTTTCCAGCTTGGGAAGCTAGCGTTCTACCGATGAACCATATCTGCAAATATATATTAAGTATACTGTTTTTTCTGAAAAAGTCAAGAAATTTATCTTGCCAAAAAGGGAGGAAAGTTACTGTACACGGGTAGGCACTTTTGGGATCGAAAGAGACAAATATATTCAAAACACCCACAAAATGCCCTCTTAACACAATTTATATTTCAAAAACTCGCAGAAGGTGTTATAATAATTCCGTATGGATTAGGGCGCGGTTTTCAGGCACCCTTTTTCCGTCATAGGAAAGTGTTAAGGCACATTTTTTATTTTGTATATAAATCTGTATCGGTATGGCGGATAAACAGAAAATAACGGAGGAAATTATGGATATAATCATTATCGGATGCGGCAAGGTTGGTACGACGCTGGCGGAGCAGCTTGTCCGGGAGGATTACAATGTGGTGATGATCGATACGTCTGCGGAGCGAATGCAGCGGGTGTCAGATGATATCGATGCGATCAAGCTGGTGGGAAATGGTGCCAGCATTTCCATGCAGATCGAGGCAGGTGTGCAGACGGCGGACATGCTGATTGCCGTGACAGGGTCGGATGAGATGAACCTTCTCTGCTGCCTGATTGCGAGAAAAGTGGGGCATTGCCACACGATTGCGCGTGTGCGGAATCCGATTTACAGCAACGAGCTTACCTTTATCAAGCAGCAGCTGGGAATTTCCATGATTATCAACCCGGAATATGCGGCGGCGACGGAGATTTCGAGAATTCTGCGCTTCCCGTCAGCGATCAAGATCGATCCATTTGCTAAGGGAAAGGTAGAGCTTCTGAAATTTAAGGTAAAACCGGAGTTTAAGCTGGACGGGCTTTCGGTCATGGATATTGACAGCCAATTCCGCTGCGATGTCCTGATAGGCGGTGTTGAGCGCGGCGATGAGGTGGCGATCCCGGATGGTAAATTTGTGATTAAAAACGGGGATATGGTGTCGATTATCGCCTCCCCGGCAAATTCGGCAGAATTTTTCCGCAAGATCGGCATCCAGACAAACCAGGTCAGAAATACGATGATTGTCGGAGGCGGTACGATTGCTTATTATCTGGCGAAACTTTTGGCGGCGATGAAGATCCGGGTTAAAATTGTGGAGAAAGATAAAGCGCGCTGCGAGGTTCTGACAGAGCTTCTGGACGATGCGTTGATCCTCAACGGCGACGGAACGGATCGGCAGCTTCTTCTGGAAGAGGGGCTGATGACGGCGGAGGCATTTGTCACCCTGACGAATATGGATGAGGAAAATGTCTTCCTTGCGCTGTATGCGAAGGAAAATTCCAGCGCGAAGCTGGTGACGAAGGTTAACCGGATCGCCTTTGACGAGCTGATCAGCAAGCTGGACCTGGGAAGTCTGATTTATCCGAAATACATCACGGCGGACTACATTTTACAGTATGTGCGCGCGATGCAGAATACGATCGGCAGCAATGTGGAGACGTTGTATCATATTCTCGATGGTCGGGCGGAGGCACTGGAGTTTGTGATCCGCGAGGAGTCGGAAGTGACGGGCATTCCGCTGATGAATTTGAATCTCAAGAGCAACCTGCTGATCGGATGCATCAACCGCGGCGGCAATATCAAGATCGCGCGTGGACAGGACTGCATCCAGCAGGGCGATACAGTGATTGTCCTGACGAGCCAGAAAGGTCTGCGGGATATCCGTGACATCCTGAGAAAGTAGGCGGCATAGATGAATTATTCGATTGTATTTTATATCATAGGCTGGATCCTGAATTTTGAGGCGGCTTTTATGGCGCTTCCGACGGCAGTGGCACTGATTTACCGTGAGTCGGAGGTATGGTGCTTTCTGGCAACGATGGCAGTATGCCTGATGGTTGGTATGCTTCTGGTACGCCGAAAACCGAAAAATCAGATCTTTTATGTGGCGGAGAGCTTTGTGGCGGTTTCTCTAAGCTGGGTTTTACTCAGTGTGATGGGAGCAGCGCCGTTTGTATTAAGCGGCTATATTCCGAATCCGATCGACGCCCTGTTTGAGACGGTATCGGGCTTTACGACGACCGGTGCAAGTATTCTGAGCAGTGTGGAGCAGCTGCCGAACTGCTTATTATTCTGGCGGAGTTTTACGCACTGGATTGGCGGTATGGGCGTTCTGGTATTCCTTCTGAGTGTCCTGCCGATGGTGGGCGGTTCCCATATGAATTTGATGAAGGCGGAGAGCCCAGGACCGATCGTGAGCCGTCTCGTTCCGAAGGTCCAGATGACGGCGAAGCTGTTATACCAGATTTACCTGGGAATGACGATCCTCGAGGCTGTGATTCTGATTCTTGGGAAAATGCCGATTTTCGACGCGATCACGATCACGGTCGGAACAGCAGGTACGGGTGGTTTTGCAATCCGGAATGATAGTCTGGCGAGCTACACGGCATTTCAGAAAAATGTCGTGACGGTGTTTATGATTCTGTTCGGAGTGAATTTTAACTTTTACTTCTTCCTGCTGATGCGAAAAATAGGACAGGCCTTTAAAATGCAGGAGGTGCGGGCATATTTTCTAATCATTGCATCGGCGGTTGGCATCATTACAGTCAATACGGTATCACTCTGCGGCAATGCACTGCAGGCATTCCAGGATGCGGCATTCCAGGTCGGTTCGGTTATCACGACGACCGGTTACGCCACGGTGGATTTTGATAAATGGCCGCAGCTTTCAAGAACGATTATGGTACTTTTGATGTTTATCGGCGCCTGCGCGGGCAGTACAGGCGGCGGTATCAAGGTGTCACGTGTCTTGATTCTGCTTAAATCGGTAAAAAAGGAACTGAAGCAGTACCTGCATCCGAGTGCAGTGGAGAAGATCAAAATGGATGGAAAGATCGTAGAGCATGAGGTTGTGCGCTCGACGAATGTGTTTATGGTTGCGTATGTGCTCATTTTTGCGGTATCTGTTCTATTGATTTCTCTGGATGAATACGATCTGGTGACGAATTTTACGGCGGTTGCGGCTACGTTTAATAATATCGGACCGGGTCTGGCACTGGTCGGACCGACTGGAAACTTTGGGTTTTTCAGTAATTTCTCAAAAGTGGTTTTAATCTTTGATATGCTGGCAGGACGTCTGGAGATTTTTCCGCTACTTCTGCTGTTTTCAAGGGAAACCTGGAAACGGTTCTAGGGGAGGAGAATACGGATGGATATACTGTTCTTTTTAACGGGGTGTCTGGGACTGGCAGAGACAATTGATTTGTTCTGCGGCAAAGATTTCCTGATTTTTATATCGGATTCGATCGATCCGAAGAAATATAACCTGAAAAAGGTGTATGCGGTTGAAAAATGGCTGTTTGCGATTGATACGCTGTCGCTGTTTGGCATGGCGTTTCATCTGGGCGGCGGTACTGGCGATCTGGTGCTGGCGGCAGTTGTGCTGGTGACACTGTTCGCACATGTGTATGTGTTTAAGAGCCGGAACTTCCGGGTGTAAGTAGATAAAAGTGGGCGTGATGTGTCTGGCATGCGCCCATTTTTGCTGCCATGATGCAGAGAAAATGGCTGGTGGCTTGTTTTGGGACAGATGCTTGAAACGGCTGACAGTGTGGCTTCCGGGGAAGTGGGACACACTTTGCGTTGACAGGCATATGATATAGTATCAATGAAAAATGAAAAGGAGATTATCATATGTGTTGGTCTTGGGGTAATGGTTGTGGACACTGCGGAGGATGCGGCGGCTGCGGAAACAATGGATGGGGCTGGAATAGCTGTGGAAATAACGGAAGAAATTCCTATCGGAGAGGTTTCAACGATGGTTATGCCATCGGCTACCGGGATGGCTACGATGCAGGAAGAGACAGCCAGTCTGGCTGCGGCTGCAGTAATAATGGCGGCTGTGGCTGCGGAAATTAGAGATGGAGATTCAGCTTGCATGGGGTGTGAACTGAGAGGAAGAAAGCCGGGCGGTGAGAGCTGCCCGGCTTTCTTCCCTTCAGTTATTAAGAACTCTAAGAATACGCTAAAAATCGGGGCAACAGGATTTGAACCTGCGACCTCTCGGCCCCCAGCCGAGCGCGCTACCAAGCTACGCCATACCCCGAAAATAAATCATAGCTGCACTTTGCCAAATTTTCAGCTGACATATACCGCCATTTGTTGAAGTATTATATGCATGATACCAGGGTCAAAAGGTCAGAAGTTCGACGCAAGCTTGCTTGCAGGAGAATTTTTGACCTTTTGACCCGCCAAAACATGAGTAAGTAGCCATTTTTCAAAGAAAAATGAGCGAATTGCGAATGTTTTTGAGAATTGCGGGAGCACGCAGTGCAGAGCAATTCGGTATCAGAGGGGTCAAAAGCTTTTGCCCCCAACATCATATGCATATCATTATATCAAAATTACATCAAAAATCAACTATGACTTCTAAATTTTCGCTGCCGGATGTTTGTTTTTTGATGTAATTTTGATGGTTGAGTGGAATTTTACGAATCAATGGAATGGATCAACAGAATGAAAATTTTCCCAATATTGACTCCAAATTTGAAAAATGGTATGATGAAAACGTGGATAATTAAAAGAAAAGGTCATAGCAGAGTCTTCGGCTGTGACCTTTTGTAGTAACCAACCCCAAGGAGAACATCATGATAAGTTTTGACCTCGACATGACCCTCTTAGACCACCGGACGGATCAGATCACACCGAGTGCGCTGGAGGCGATTGAAAAGCTGCGCCCGAAGTACAAGATTGTGCTGGCAACGGGGCGCGATATGGATAATTATTACAGTACATCGTACCGGGACATCGTCCGTCCGGATGCGATTGTACATATGAACGGGACGAAGATCACAGTGGGAGATAAGCTGCTGTTTGAGCACATCTTTGATCCGGAACTCCTGCGCCGGGTGCTGAGTTTCTGCGATGAAAAGGGATTCGGAATCGGCATGACGGTGGGGGATGAAGATTACTATATCCATCCGGAGATCATTGCGGCTAATGATATCCGCTTCTGGGGAAGCTGCGGGCGGCAGTTCCAGGATCCGTGGAAGATGCTCACGATGCCGGTCCGGACACTGGCGTTTGTCGGCAGCCGTGAACAGGTGAAGGAGATGGAACGGGAATTTCCGACCCTGAAATTGCCGATGTTTGCGAGCGGACATGGCGCGGATGTGGTCGAGAAAGGCAATTCCAAGGCGGACGGACTCCGCAGGCTGGCGGTGTATTTTGGAGAAAAAGAAGATCTCTCCGATACAGTGGCATTTGGCGACAGCATGAATGATATTGAGGTTGTGCAGGAAGCCGGCATCGGCGTGGCGATGGGAAATGCAGTGGATGCGCTTAAAAAAGTAGCCGATTACGTGACGGCACCGATCGGGGAAGATGGAATTTATAAAGCGTGCGAACACCTTCATTTATTTTAAAGAAGTTATTTTCCTATTTTACCTGTTCCCATTTTCCTATATAAATGATATAATAGCTACCAAACGGTTATTGTCCACAGGTGAGTTTCTTTGAGTAGAAATTCCATGCAGTACAATAACAAGAAATGACTTAAAAGGCGCGTGCCTGCAAGCTTTGACTAAAAGGATGAACTGCGGCTGCAGAAATCGGCAGTGCGGCAGGGAACCGGACACGCACCGGGAAAAAAGAGAGGATGTAACAGATGGAACATTTAATTACTCCGGCTGGTTATAAACCGGTATTGGATTTGAGAGAAACACAGGTTGCTATCAAGGAAATCAAGGACTTTTTTCAGAGAGAACTGGCAAAACAGCTCAATCTGACCCGTGTGTCCGCACCGCTTTTTGTACTGCCGGAATCTGGTCTGAACGATAACTTAAACGGCGTAGAGCGCCCGGTGTCCTTTGGAATTCTGGAGCAGAAAGATCGGAAGGCTGAGATTGTACATTCTCTCGCCAAATGGAAACGTCAGGCATTAAAAGAGTACGGATTTCAGGAAGGTGAAGGCCTTTACACCGACATGAGCGCGATCCGTCGTGATGAGGATACAGACAACATCCATTCCATTTATGTGGATCAGTGGGACTGGGAGAAGATCATCAGTAAAAAAGATCGTACCCGTGAGACACTGGAATCCATTGTCCGTTCGGTTTACAAGGCACTGAAAGTGACCGAGGACTATATGGCATATGAGTATGAGTACATTGGACGTTATCTTCCGGAAAATATCACATTTGTGACGACCCAGGAGCTGGAAGATATGTATCCGGATTGCACACCGAAGGAGCGCGAGTACAAGATTGCGAAGCTGCATGGTGCGGTATTTATTGAGCAGATTGGTGACAAGATGAAATCCGGTGAGAAGCACGATGGTCGTGCTCCGGACTATGATGACTGGAAATTAAACGGCGATATTCTGGTATATTATCCAGTTCTGGATATCGGACTGGAGCTTTCTTCCATGGGTATCCGTGTTGATGAGGATTCCCTGAAAGAGCAGCTGGTAAAGGCGGGATGTGAGGAACGCGCGGAGCTGCCATTCCAGAAAGCAGTTCTGGAGGGAGAGCTTCCGTATACAGTCGGCGGCGGTATCGGTCAGTCCCGTATCTGTATGTTCTTCCTGCGGAAAGCACATATCGGAGAGGTGCAGGCGTCGATCTGGCCGGACGGTGTGCGCGCAGAGGCAGAGGCTCACAACATTCATCTGCTGTAAAAATAAAATTGATGAAAAGCTGCCCGGGAAAGTGATTTTCTGCGGCAGTTTTTTGTGTAATAAGAAATTCATTAGAATTCCCCATTACACAAAAAGGCACATTCTTTTTATGTAATGGGAAGCCCATAGAATGAGAGGATAGGATATTTATATGGCGGATCATATCTATGATTTAATTATTATCGGTGCGGGACCGGCGGGATATACGGCAGCGCTGCGTGCGGCAGCGATGGGGATGGATGCAGTCCTGATCGAGAAAAAAGCGCTGGGCGGATCATGCGTCAATACCGGCTGTATTCCTGCCAAGGCGCTTCTGCAGGCAACGGCAGTCTACCGGGATATGCTGAAAGCATTCCGGTTTGGCATCGTGGCGGAGAAGGTCAGCTTTGACTGGCGGCAGATGCAGATTTATAAAAATGAGTCCGTGGAATCATTCCGCTCGATGATTCAGGGAATGTTAGAAAAAGCGGAGGTGGAGATGATTCACGGCGATGCGCGCCTGCATGCGGATAATGTGGTGCGTGTGACGACCTCCAAAGGCGCATTGACGCTGAAAGGAAAAAATGTGATTCTGGCAACCGGTTCCAGCCCTGTGATTCCGGATATCCCGGGAATTGATCTGCCGCAGGTTATGACAAGCCGTGATATTCTGCGGATGGATGACTGGAATTTTGACTGTCTGACGGTCATCGGCGGCGGGGTCATCGGTGTGGAGATCGCGACGATCTTCGCGGCGCTCGGTTCCCGCGTGACGCTTTTGGAGCAGGCAAACCGTCTGCTGGAGTCGATGGATCCGATGATTTCCGAGCAGATGGAAGCGAATCTGCGTTCTAAGGGTATTGAAGTCCACTGCAATGTACAGGTCATGGAGATCAAGGATCGCGGCAACGACACGGTGTCGGTCAATTACCGTTGTGAGCGCGGCTGGAAGGAAAGCCCGGCGGACCGCGTGCTGGTGGCAGTCGGCAGACGCCCGAATATGTCGAAGGTTCTGGCGGACGATTGTCAGGTACAGCTGGAAAATGGGCGTCCGCTCATCAAGGGAACCTACCGCACGACGCAGGAAAATGTCTATGCGATCGGCGATACCGTGGCGCGGAAACGTCTTGCCCATGTGGCAGCGTCCCATGCGGCTTATCTGGTCGAAAACCTGGCGGGACGCGGACACCGGATGCAGCTTTCGGTCGTGCCGAACGGTATGTATGTCGTGCTTCCGGTTGTGCCGACCTGTATTTATACGGAGCCGGAGATTGCGGCGGTTGGATTTACGGAAAATGACGCCCGCCTTTATAATATGAAGATCAAGTGCGGTGTGGCATATATGACGGAAAATGGAAAAGCGCTTCTGGCGAGAAACAGCCGCGGTTTTGTGCGCCTGATTTTTGAGGCGTATACCAACACGCTGATCGGGGCGCAGATCATGTGTGCGCGTGCGACGGACATGATCGGAGAGATGGCAACGGCGATCGCCAACGGTCTTACGGCATATCAGCTCTCGACGGCGATGCGCGCGCATCCGACGTACAGTGAGGCGATCACGGAGGCGATCGAAGATGCGTTGAAAAATGGATAATAGAGAAACAACAGGAGGCAGAAAAATGGGACGTGAGGTTCGGGCGAAAATTGAACAGCTTCGCGAGAAGATGGCGGAGCGTGGAATGGACGCATATCTGATTCCAACATCGGATTTCCACGGCTCGGAATACGTGAGCGGGTATTTCAAATGCCGGAAATATATGACAGGCTTTACCGGTTCGGCGGGAACGGCGGTCATTACGATGGAGGACGCAGGTCTCTGGACGGATGGCAGATATTTTGTGCAGGCGGCAGCAGAGCTTTCCGGCAGCGGGGTGGAACTTTACCGCTCCGGTCAGGAGGGCGTGCCGACGACGCTGGAATTTTTGAAAAAACATATGCCGGAACAGGGTGTTCTGGGTTTTGACGGCAGAGTGGTCGATACGGCAGAGGGCGAGCGCATCGCGAAAGCACTGTCCGGGAAAAAGGTACGCATTTCGGAGGGTGAGGATCTGGTTGGAAGCATCTGGGACGACCGCCCGGCGCTTCCGATGAACCCGGTCTGGATTCTGGAAGAGAAGTATGCGGGAAAACCGGCGGAGGAGAAGATTGCAGATCTGCGCGGGGAGATGAAAAAGCGTCAGGCGACGGTGCATCTGCTGACGAGTCTTGATGATATCGCGTGGCTTTTAAATATCCGGGGTGATGACATTGTACATACGCCGGTTGTATTGTCCTACTTGATTGTGACAAAACAGGAATTATTCCTCTTTATTCATGAGAAGACGCTGAACGAAGAAGTACGTGCCTATCTGCATGGACTGGGCGTTCGGATCATGCCATATGAGGCGGTATACCAGATTGCATCCGCATTCCGCTATGAGCGCGTTTTATTGGAAAAGTCGAAGATCAATTACCGTCTGTTCCGGTGCCTGGATGCGAGCGTGAAAGTGATCGAGGCGATGAATCCGACGGCAGCGGCCAAAGCAGTCAAAAATCCAGTGGAACAGGAAAATATGCGCCGTGTGCATGTGCAGGACGGTCTGGTATTGACCCGTTTCCTGCGCTGGGTGAAGGAACATGCAGGCGAAAAAGGACTGGACGAGTGGACCGCAGGGGAATATCTGGATAAGCTGCGCCTGGAACAAAAAAACTGCCTGGATATGAGCTTTACGACGATCTCTGCGTGGGGACCGAACGCGGCGATGTGCCATTATACGGCGTCTGAGACAGAGAAGAGTAGTGTACCGAAGAAGGGGCTGTATCTGGTCGATTCCGGCGGACAGTATTATGAGGGAACGACGGATGTGACGCGTACCATCGCGGTCGGACCGATCACGCAGGAAGAAAAACGCTGCTGTACGCTGGTGGCGTGCTCGATGCTGCGTCTGCTGGATGCGAAGTTTATGTATGGCTGCCGCGGTATCAATCTGGACTATATTGCGCGCGAACTCCTGTGGAAAAACGGCCTGGATTTCAACCATGGAACAGGGCATGGTGTCGGCTATCTGGGCTGTGTGCATGAGCGCCCGAATTCCATCCGATGGAGGCTGCTCACATCGCCCGCTGAAAATGCGGTTCTGGAGGAAGGCATGGTTACCTCTGATGAGCCGGGTCTTTATCTGGAAGGAAAATTTGGCATCCGGACGGAGAATCTGATGCTCTGTGTGAAAGATGTGAAGAATGAATTTGGTCAGTTCATGAAATTTGAAAATCTGACCTGGGTTCCGATTGATCTGGACACGATCGATGTATCGCTGATGGAAGGGCGTGACCGCGAGCTTTTGAACGCGTACCACAAGGGCGTGTTTAAGAAGCTGTCTCCGTATATGACGGAGGAAGAGAAGGTGTGGCTGGCAGAGGCGACGAGAGCGATTTAGAGGAGAAAAATAAGGAAGATACGGCAGCAAAACATTAAAAAATCGGATAAAAACCGGCATAGATAAAAGATGCTGGATATAAACTGTAAATGACCATGTAAAATAAATGCGAGGCTGCGTGTATGCGCTATCATTCGTTCGACCGTGTCCGAATCTGTGAGACAACTGGAATGCAGGACGGCTATCTGCGGATCGATGTGGTAAACAGTGAAAACAATTTTCCAATTAAGGGAGCAGAGGCTTCGATCAGCTATGGAGAATCAGGACAGACGCAGGAAGTGCTTAGAACCAATTTATCCGGGCAGACGGAGGAGATTGCGGTAGCGGCGCCTCCTGCGTTGCTTTCACTGGAAGAACAGAACCGGGAAAAGCCGTATGCGGATTATACGGTGGAAGTGCGGGCAGAGGGCTATGGGCCGGTGAAGGTAAAGGGAACGGAGGTGCTGGCGGGCGTGCTGGCAGTCCAGCCGATCCGGATGATTCCGCTTCCGGCTCAGACCGGAGCGGAGGAGAATATCCAGATTCCGGACCATACCTTATATGGTTCCTATCCGCCCAAGATTGCCGAGGATGAGGTAAAACCAGTGCAGGAGAGCGGAGAGATCGTGCTGAGCCGCGTGGTGGTGCCGCAGACGATCGTCGTGCATGACGGTGCACCGACCAATGCGTCCGCAAAAGATTACTATGTGGCATACCGGGATTATATCAAGAACGTGGCATCGAGCGAGATTTATGCGACCTGGCCGCGCAGCACAATCGTCGCTAATGTGCTGGCAATCATGTCGTTTACGTTGAACCGGGTGTATACGGAGTGGTATCGGAACCAGGGCTACGATTTTACGATTACATCCTCAACGGCATTCGATCACAAATGGATTTACGGGCGCGATATTTTTGAGCCGATCTCAGAGGTGGTGGATGACATTTTTGACAACTATCTGTCCCGCCCCGGTGTGAGGCAGCCGATTCTGACGCAGTACTGCGACGGGCGGCGGGTGTCCTGCCCGGGCTGGATGACCCAGTGGGGATCCTGCAGTCTGGGAGAACAGGGATACAGCGCGATCGAGATATTGCGGCGCTTCTATGGAAATAGTATTTACATCAACACTGCGGAACAGATATCAGGAATCCCGATCTCCTATCCGGGGGAACCGCTTAAGGTGGGTTCCAGCGGCGATAAGGTGCGGCAGCTGCAGCAGCAGCTTGACGCGGTGGCGACTGTGTATACAGCGATCCCGCGGGTTACGCCGGACGGGATCTACGGATCCGGAACGGAGGCGTCCGTACGGGCGTTCCAGTCGGTGTTTGGACTTCCGCAGACGGGCGTGGTCGATTTTGCTACCTGGTACAAGATTTCTCATATCTATGTGGGGATCTCGCGGATTGCGGAGCTGAATTGAGTTGGAAATGGGATTTGCGGGAGAAGAATAACGAAAAGACATATGAATTCCTATAGGTGAAATATCTGTGAGCAGGATGCATACAGGAAACAGAGACAAAGAACATAAGAGGGGGGTGGATTGGATGAAAGATACCAGACGGGAAGAGGGAGTCAGACAACCCGGGGGGACTGGCCGGGCAAATGCGATCACAGAGGGAGTGATCTGGAAACAGCTTCTGCTATTTTTCTTCCCAATTTTATTTGGAACTTTTTTTCAGCAGCTCTATAATACGGCAGATGCGGTGGTAGTAGGCCGTTTTGTCGGAAAGGAAGCGCTGGCGGCGGTCGGCGGAAGCACATCGATGCTTACGAACCTGCTGGTTGGCTTTTTTGTAGGACTTTCTTCGGGTGCGACAGTTATCATCGCCCAGTTTTACGGGGCGGGACGCGGTCAGCGGGTCAGCGAGGCAGTCCACACGGCGATTGCCTTTTCGCTGCTGTGCGGTATCCTTATGACGGTTGGCGGACTCCTTTTTTCCGACACGGCGCTTCGCCTGATGGGGACGCCGGAGGATATCATGGACAATGCAAGCGGGTATCTGCACATTTATTTTGTCGGAATCACGGCGAACCTCTTATATAATATGGGTGCCGGAATCCTGCGGGCAATTGGTGATTCCAAAAGACCGTTCTATTTCCTTGTGATCAGCTGTTTTACAAACATTGCGCTCGATCTGTTGTTTGTAGTAGGACTTCGGATGGGCGTGCGTGGTGCGGCGGTGGCGACGATCCTTTCGCAGGTGGTCAGCGCGTGTCTGGTATTGGGAACGCTGATGCGTGCGGATGGCTCGTACCGGTTTGAGATCCGGAAAACGCGGATCACACCGGTGATTCTGGTGCGGATCATCCGGATTGGGTTTCCGGCTGGACTCCAGTCGGTTATGTATTCCTTTTCCAACCTCGTGATCCAGAGCAGCGTCAATGCACTGGGAACAGATACGGTGGCGGCGTGGGCTGCATATGGAAAGATCGACAGCACTTACTGGATGATCATTAATGCGCTGGGGATCTCCATCACGACCTTTGTCGGACAAAATTACGGCGCGGGGCGGCTGGACCGTGTGAAACGCAGCGTGTACGTCTGCCTGGGAATTTCCTGTATTATCACGGTGGGGCTGAGCACGATCCTGTATCTGACGGGCGGCTATATTTATCTGTTGTTCACAACGGATGCAGAGGTAATCGCGATCGGCATGAAGATTCTTCACTTCCTGGTGCCGGCATTTGTGACATACCTCTGTATTGAGATTTATTCCGGCGCACTGCGCGGTGTGGGAGACTGCTGGATTCCGATGATTATGACGGCGCTGGGCGTGTGCGTCCTGCGGGTTGTCTGGATCCTGATCGCTGTTCCGATCCGCCCGGATATCCTGACAGTGGTATTCAGCTATCCGCTGACCTGGACGATCACAACGGTTCTCTTTAATATTTATTATTATTTTTTCAGTGCGCTGAAAAAATGGAATGTGCCGCTTCCGTGGAAGAAAAAGAGGCGGGAGCTTCATAACCTGTAAATAGTTATGCATGGTTTCGAAAATGATTGACAAAACGGGGTGGTACTGGATTTTTTTCAGAAAGTGTGATATTCTTATGTTACAAAAGATAGGTGACAGTGTTTCTTCCTGGATGGATGCCGCGCAAGCGGCAGATAAAACGGAGATTCGAAACAGAGGGCAGAGGCACTTGCCGCTGGTCAGAAAGAGAGGCAGAATTATGGGCTATGAACCAATGAATGAGTCCTGGCAGATGGCGGGGGAACGCCATGAGACACTGGGACAGTATGTGGCGAAGACATATTTATGGATGTTTGCAGGGCTTCTTGTGACATTTGGCATCGCATTAGCCGGATACGTGACGGGAGCGATTTTGTATGTATTTCAGGTTCCGTATGCGACCCTCGCATTGACGGGACTGGAGCTTTTGACGGTGATCTGGCTGAGTGCCCGGATTCACAAGTTATCGGTGGGAGCGGCGAGAGGGCTGTTTCTATTCTATGCAGCTTTAAACGGCGTTGTTTTCTCGATGTATTTCCTGATCTTCGGTGTTGTGGAGATGGTGTTTGTATTTGCGGCGACCGCGCTGTTCTTCGGAATGATGGCGGGCGTCAGCCTGATCTTCAAGCTGGACTTGAGCGGAATCCGTCCATTGCTCGTTGGCGGACTGCTGTTTCTGATTCTCTTTGGTCTGCTTTCAATGTTTTTAAATCTAGGCAGCTTTGAGACAGTGCTCTGCTATGCCGGTATCGTGGTATTCTTAGGCTTTACCGCTTATGATACAACCAAGATCCGGGATAATTACCAGATTTTCTCCGCGGATCCGGAGCTGCTTCAGAAAGCATCGGTATTCTCAGCGCTGCAGCTGTATCTCGATTTTATCAACCTGTTTCTGTACATTATCCGCCTGATGAACCGGAATCGGAAATAGGAAAAAATCTTTCAGTAGAACAGAAGTTCCTTTGCAGGAATAAAGAAAAGTGGAATTTTGCGGAAAACTGAATATGCAAAAATGAAATGCCGGAACGGGGGAAAGCTTTGTTCCGGCATTATTGTGTTTTTCTGCTTGAAAATCCTGTTTTTGGCATGGACGGCTTCATTCTTTTAGCAGAAAGGGAAGCATTCTGTAATAAATTTGACAGATTTTATTTAAAGTTTCTCTATTGAAGTGGATGGGGAGTATCTGTTAAACTAGGTTATAATAGGAAATGTTCTGCTGTTGGTTACACAGTGTGTGGATGAACCATATTTGTTTCGCATATGCCCCCGCCGGATCAGGCGGGGAAATGTATATAAATGGTGAACAGACAACAGGTATAAAAGGATAATCAAGGAGGTTTTTTGGCATGAATCGGAATAGAATGAACAAAAAAAGGATGGGGCGCGCGCGTGTGCTTTCACGGGCAGCGGCTGGCATGCTGGCAGCAGCGCTGTGTTTTCAGCCGATGACAGCGCTGGCAGGACCGGCGGGAGATTCTTCTCTTACATCGTCATCCTCGAATGCGGGGCCGGGCGGCGGTTCGGGCAGCTCCAATTCGGGAAGTACAGGCAGCTCTGGCGGTTCGACTTCTGTTTCCAATGGGGGTGTGAGCGCGGTCACATCGGGGCTTGGCGTGTACCGGGTGACGGAGAATGAGGGGATCGGTGCGATTGCGCGCGGCGTGGATGTGTCCTACTGGCAGCAGAATGTAAATTGGAGCCAGGTGGCATCGGATAATGTACAGTTTGCGATGCTGGCAACCCGGTTCCGCGGTAATGTGGATCCGTTTTTCGCTATGAACGCGGCAAATGCGAGCCAGGCAGGGCTGCGGCTGGGCGCGTACATTTATTCGTATGCGACTTCGGTCGAAATGGCGCAGCAGGAGGCGGATTTTGTCCTGAATCTTATCAAGGATTATCCTATCTCCTTCCCGGTTGTCTTTGATGCCGAGGATGCTAATACGCTGGGAACCCTGACGCAGTCTCAGGTCAGCGATGTGATCAACGCGTTCTGTAAGCGGATTCAGGATGCAGGATATTATCCGATGGTCTATGCAAATGAATACTGGATTGCCAATAAGATCGATATGTCGAAGATTTCGTATGATATATGGGTGGCAAAATACCAGCAGAAGTATACATATTCAAAGACCTCGATGTGGCAGGCGTCCAACACCGGTTCGGTCAAGGGCGTGAACGGCAATGTGGATATTGATTATCTGTATAAAGATTATACGCAGATCATTCCGGGCAATACCTGGCGGACGATCGCGGGGAACCGTTACTATTATCAGAACCATGTGATGCAGAAAGCGGCGTGGATCAACGATGGTCAGAATTGGTACTATATGAATGCGGCGGGCAATCCGTCTAAAGGATGGCTGGAGCTTTCGGGCAAAAAGTATTATTTGGAGGCGGACGGTCATATGATTACCGGCTGGAAGACGCTGGACGGCGGCTGGCGTTACTTTGACGCATCCGGCGAACAGGCGACGGGCTGGCGTGCGGTCGATGGAAGCTGGTATTTCATGGCGGACAATGGTCTGATGCAGACCGGCTGGCTGGAGACGGGCGGCAAGAAATATTATCTGAACGCATCCGGCGCGATGCAGGCGGGCTGGCAGAACCTGGGCGGAAGCTGGTATTACTTTGACGGCTCCGGCGCCATGACGACGGGCTGGCAGGCAGTCGGCGGAAAGTGGTATTACATGAATGAGTCCGGCGTGATGCGGACCGGCTGGCTGGATCTTGGCGGTAAGAAATATTACCTGGATGCCAGCGGCGCGATGTACGCAGGTATTACGTTCGAGATGGATGGAAATACCTGGCAGGCAGCGGCAGACGGAAGCTGCACGGTAGTTCTGCCGGAGGAGAATGCGGCGGGAAATGGCGGTTCGACGGATGGACAGACTCCGATAACCGGAAGCCAGTCACCGGTGCAGCCGTCCGGTCCGGCAGGGGTATAATATAAATATGATTTGAACCAGTACCCAGATATTGGAGCTGATTCAGTTAAAAAAATGAAAAAGTAAACAAATTCGAACGGAAATAACTTGCTTTTTTGCCGACCTCATTATACAATGTTAAACAGGCAAAAAAAGGACTTGCTTATGGGATGGAGGAAACCAGCATAAGTAATCTGGCATAACATGACGTTTCAAGCTGCTATATCAACTGTATGTGCAAGATAAGCTGCGGCTGTTCCGGTGCGGATTTGACGAAAGATGCGAGGCTCTTCTGGCTGCAAATTAAGAAGAGCCTCGGTATGCGTTATATCGGCAGAAGCGCGGAATCGGGATGGCGGGCACAGAAGTAGTGCGAAAGCGGGGGCGTTTGTCAGCAGGAAACTGTGAAAGCAGTGGTTCGCAGGCAGGCAGCTGCGCTAAGACGCAGGCAGGGAAAGGTCGGAGAATGCAGATTCCGGATTTAGTACTGCATGGAAGCAGCGTGTTTTTACATATTGTATAATGATTATATAATCAGAACCGTCGGCGGAGTTGTAGTGCTAAAAAAGGGATGTCAGTGCGGCTGGCTGCCGGAATCATTTCCGGAAACAGGGATGAGGGCAGTGTTTGTCATCAGTCAGGCACCGGACAGCGCTTATGTGAGAATCGAATAACAAGTCAGTGGTACAGATGTTTATGTATGCATGGCTATTAAAGTCGGATTCGCATAGACGGAAGTGCATGCCATTTATGTATGCAGAGGAGATTGTACAATCCTCTGCTGCCGCAGCGTGTCAGATGGAGAATTCCCGGAGTGGATGACAAGCTCTGGAAATTTTGCAAAAACACCTGCAAACACAGATAGGTGGGAAGTATCACGGATGGCGCCATGAAAGAAACATGGATGCTGTCAGGATATGATTCACGAAGAAAGAGGGACGTCCGTCAAAGCATGGAACGATCTAATTACGAGGTGACACATTTATGAAACAGAATATGAAAAGAATGCTGCTTGTACTTTGCATGGCAGTCTGCTTTTTCGCTCTGTCCGCCTGTGGTAGCGCTTCTGAAGAAGCGGTAGAGCCGATTTCTCCGGAGATCGAGCAGACCATGAGCGATGGCGCTAAGAGCTATCTGGAGCAGTTCGCCAGCTACAGTGACGAAGATCTGGCAGCACAGCTGAAACAGGCTGAGAAGCAGAAAAACACAGTCATTGAGTCTGCAATTTCTTCTTGGACCAGTTCTAAGGACGATTTAGGCAAGATGGGTGAGATTCAGAGCGTGACCGTAGAGCGCGCCGATGATGACAGCTACACAGCAGTTGTTCAGGCTTCCTTTGAGAAGAGAAACTTGACTTTCTCCCTGACCGCTGAGGAGAGCGTAAGCAGCTACGGCGGTACTTCTCTGGTACCGACTGAGTTATCCTTTGTTGTAAACTACAGCTTCGGTGAGAAGATGGAGAAGGCAGCATTAAATACCCTGATGGGTATGGGTACCGTATTCCTGGTACTGATTTTCATCAGCTTAATTATCAGCAGCTTCAAGAAGGTTAACGAGATTGAGGCAAATGTAAAGGCTAAAAAAGCAGGAGCAGAGGCACCGGCAGCAGCACCGGCACCTGTACAGACTGCAGCACCGGCAGCAGCGCCGGCACGTACCGCAGCACCAGCAGCAGGCAATGCGGCAAACGATGGAGAACTGGTAGCAGTTATCACTGCAGCGATCGCAGCAGCAACCGGCGTACCGGCAGACAGCGTAAATATCCGCTCCATTACACGTAAATAATCATCGATAAAATCTGGAGGAATTTAAAATGAAGAATTATACTATCACCGTAAATGGTACAGCATATCAGGTAACCGTAGAAGAAGGATTTGCAGGCGCAGCAGCACCGGCTCCAGCAGCAGCTCCAGCACCGGCAGCAGCTCCGGCTCCAGCAGCAGCACCGGCAGCAGGCGGCGTAACCATCACATCCCCGATGCCAGGTAAGATCCTTGGTATTAAGGCAGCAGCTGGCACAGCTGTAAAACGTGGTCAGGTTATCCTGCTTCTGGAAGCTATGAAGATGGAGAACGAGATCGTAGCTCCTCAGGACGGTACCGTTGCCAGTGTTAATGTTGCAGTAGGCGATATGGTAGAACCGGGCGCAGTTCTTGCTACATTAAACTAATCTAATTTTTATAAAACTGGCTGAAAAAATACGGGATATGTTATTCCGTTTGGAGGAATTAATATGGAATATATAACAACTACATTGTCCAATCTTCTTCAGCAGACAGCATTCTTAAACCTGACATTTGGAAACATCGTTATGATTTTCGTAGCGCTGATTTTCCTGTATCTGGCAATCGGAAAAGGATTCGAGCCGTTACTGCTTCTTCCGATTTCCTTTGGTATGCTGCTTGTAAATATCTATCCGGATATTATGAGATCGATTGAAGACTCATCGAACGGAGTTGGTGGACTTTTACATTACTTTTATTTACTGGATGAGTGGAGTATCTTACCATCCCTCATCTTCATGGGTGTCGGTGCGATGACAGACTTCGGTCCGCTGATCGCTAACCCGAAGAGCTTCCTGCTCGGTGCAGCTGCTCAGTTCGGTATCTACGGCGCTTACTTCATGGCTATCTTCATGGGATTCAACGATAAGGCTGCGGCTGCTATCTCCATCATCGGTGGTGCAGACGGCCCGACCTCTATCTTCCTGGCTGGTAAACTTGGTCAGACAGGTCTGATGGGACCGATTGCCGTAGCAGCTTACTCCTACATGGCTCTGGTTCCGATTATCCAGCCGCCGATCATGAAACTCCTTACCACCAAAGAGGAGAGAGAGATCCGTATGGAGCAGCTTCGTCCGGTATCCAAACTGGAGAAGATTCTGTTCCCGGTTGTTGTTACAATCGTTGTCTGCATGATTCTGCCGACAACTGCTCCGCTGGTTGGTATGCTTATGCTTGGTAACCTGTTCCGTGAGTCTGGTGTTGTTAAGCAGCTGACAGAGACTGCTTCCAACGCCCTGATGTACATCGTCGTTATCTTCCTGGGTACTTCCGTAGGTGCTACTACCAGTGCAGAGGCTTTCTTAAACCTGGATACCATCAAGATCGTAGTTTTGGGTCTGATTGCATTCGCTCTGGGTACTGCAGCAGGTGTTATCTTCGGTAAGATTATGTGCAAGGTAACTCATGGTAAGGTAAACCCGCTGATCGGTTCCGCAGGTGTATCTGCAGTTCCGATGGCAGCACGTGTATCCCAGAAGGTTGGTTCTGAGGCAGATCCGAGCAACTTCCTTCTGATGCACGCAATGGGACCGAACGTAGCTGGTGTTATCGGTACTGCCGTAGCAGCAGGTACATTCATGGCTATCTTTGGCGTGAAATAGGATCGAGCAGATTTATTCTGAATAATGTATTTATATAGTAGGGTGGGATTCTTCGGGATTCTGCCCTATTGTTATATGCAAACGCCGGTTGCTGTTCACAGGTAGGAATTTTCTGAACTGAAAATTCCGTACGATACAGTTCCGGCAGCAGATTTTGCCGATTTGGAATGCGTAGCATCGGCAAAATCCCGTTGCTGGGCACACGTGTGTGAACAGTAACAAACGTCGTTTTTTGTCGAATTTAATCGGTCGAAATAGTTTGCTTTTTGCTGGTGGAAGACGTAAAATGACAGTGAAGTAAGGAGGAATGGCACTAGAGAATAGAAAAGGAGAATGCATAGGATGGCGGATATGAGAGAAGAATTAGTTCAAAAGATTGAACGGGCAAGACAGCAGCTGAATCAAAATATTGACACAAAGGCAGCATATGACATAATTTATCACTACAGTGTGGAGCTTGACAAACTCTTAAATCAGTATATCGGGCTGGAGACGGAGACTGAAAGAGGGCTGGAGACGGCGCTATAAAATAAGAGTGGAAATAGAAACAAATATAGATAAGTACAGAAAACTCAGGTACATGTGTTCGGAAAAAGAACCGGTGCCTGAGTTTTCTGATTTTTTTCGATTTAGACCTTGCCATTTTGATGGGCATGTACTAAAATAAACATAACAAGTGGTAGAAAGTGGTGAAAAGTGGAACGAAATGGATTTTCGGGACACAAAAGTGGTACACATCGGATGACGGGTGATTGATATGTTCATGGGAGAATACAATCATACAATCGATGCGAAGGGACGTTTGATCGTTCCGTCGAAGTTCAGGGAACAGCTTGGAGACGAATTTGTGGTGACAAAGGGGTTGGATGGCTGTCTTTTTGTGTACGATAACACCGAGTGGAAAAAGTTCGAAGAGAAGTTACAGGCACTCCCACTTACCAATCAGAATGCCAGAAAATTCTCCCGTTTCTTTCTGGCAGGTGCCTCGGCGTGTGAGGTGGATCGTCAGGGACGAATCCTGCTTCCTTCGGTTCTGCGGGATTTTGCAGGACTCGAGAAGGAGGTTGTCCTGGTCGGCGTCGGAAGCCGGATCGAGATCTGGAACAAGGCGACCTGGGCGGAGAAGAATGTCTATGATGACATGGAAGAGATTGCAGAAAATATGGAAGGCCTTGGCATATGATATTTAATCACAAATCAGTATTATTAAATGAGACGGTTGACAGTCTCTGTGTAAAGCCCCAGGGTATCTATGTGGATGGGACACTGGGAGGCGGCGGTCACGCGAGCGAGGTGGCGGCACGGCTGGGAGACGGCGGACGCCTGATTGGGATTGATCAGGATGCGGACGCGATTGCGGCTGCGTCAGAACGTCTGGCTCCCTTTGGAGATAAGATAACCGTTGTGCGGAGCAATTATGAGCGGATTGCACAGGTGTTAGATGAGCTGGAGATTCCGCAGGTGGATGGAATTTATCTGGATCTGGGTGTTTCTTCTTTCCAGCTTGACACAGCGGAACGGGGATTTACCTATCGCGAGGACGATGCGCCGCTGGATATGCGGATGGATCAGAGAAATGAGCAGACCGCGAAGGACATCGTCAATACCTACAGTGAGATGGAACTGTACCGGATCATCCGGGACTACGGTGAGGAGCGGTTTGCGAAGAATATTGCAAAACACATCGTACAGGCACGACAGAAAAAAGAGATTGAGACGACAGGCGAGCTGACGGAGATCATCCGGGCATCGATTCCGGCAAAGGTCCGGGCGACCGGCGGTCATCCGGCAAAGCGTACGTTTCAGGCGATCCGGATCGAGTTAAACCGGGAACTGGATGTGCTGGAAGATTCGATCGATACGATGATTGAACGCCTGGCACCGGGCGGACGGCTTTCGATCATTACGTTCCATTCCCTGGAAGATAGAATCGTAAAGAACCGTTTCCGGACGAATGAAAATCCATGCATCTGCCCGCCGGATTTTCCAGTCTGTGTCTGTGGACGCAAAAGCCGCGGCCGGGTGATTACAAGAAAACCGATTCTTCCGACCGATCAGGAGATGGAAGAAAACCCGCGTTCCAAGAGCGCAAAGCTCCGGGTATTTGAAAAATCATAAACAAAAGCATAACTGCACCTCAGAACAGAGATCGTTTCAGGTGCGGGGGAGATAAAAGAGAGAAAAAGCGAAAGAGCAGGGAGGGAACGTTATGTCTGTCAGAAGGAGACAACATGTATCGGCCTCCACGTATGTGGACGGTAATACCGTGCGAAAAGTTCAGAGAACCGTGGAGATAAGACCAGAAAGAGATGAGAGAGAGGAGTACCGGCATAAACACGCCGTGCGCCGCAACCAGGAAAAGGCGCTTTACATGAACGGACCGTATGTGCTGGCGCTGACCATCGCTGCGCTGATCACGCTGGTTTTATGTATGAATTATCTGCATAAGCAGGCGTCGATCACGACCCGTATCAACCACATTGAGGATCTGGAGCTGAAACTGGAGAACCTGAAGTCCGAGAATGATGCACTTCAGACCCGGATTGACACGTATGTGGATCTGGATCATGTATATAAAGTGGCGACCGAAGAGCTCGGCATGGTATATGCAAATAAGGATCAGATTCTTTTATATGACAAGACGGAAAGCGAGTATGTAAGACAGTATGAGGACATCCCAAAACACTAACGGCAGACAGACCTTTCGGAAATATATGCAGGAAAAGCTGGCAATTACCGTCCTGGTAATTATGCTGGCTTTGTTTGCATTGGTGCTGGTGCTTTATAATCTGGTAAAAAGTAAGGGCGAGTCGTACAATCAGATAGTCCTGAGCCATCAGGACTATGAGAGCCGCACGATTCCCTACAAGCGCGGCAATATTATCGACCGGAACGGGACGTATCTGGCGATTAGCGAGAAAGTTTACAATCTGGTCGTCGATCCGAAGCAGATTCTGGATACGGAGGAGAACTACCAGTATCTCGATGCCACGCTGGACGCGCTGGTGGAGTGCTTCGGTTACAAGCGGGACGAGCTGCAGGCGATGATCGAGGAGAAAAAAGACAGCCAGTATGTGATCTATGCGAAACAGCTTCCAGCGGAAGACAAAGAGAAGTTTGAGACTTATGAGAAGGACAAGAACAAGGAATACCGGGCGCTGCCGACGGAGGAAGGCGGCAACCAGCGTATCACGGGCGTATGGTTCGAGGAAGAATATAAGAGAACGTATCCGTACAATGAGCTGGCATGCAATGTGGTTGGTTTTGCCCTCAAGGATGGCAATGCATCCGGCGGTGTTGAACAGTATTATAATGATATCCTGAACGGTGTGAGCGGTCGTGAGTATGGTTATTTAAACGGCGATTCGAACGTCGAGCGAACGGTAAAACCGGCGCAGAACGGAAAGACGCTGGAGTTGACGATCGACGTCAACATCCAGAAGATTGTCCAGAAATATCTGGATGAGTGGCAGGCGGGCATTGGAAGTAATCTGGCGGCGGCGATCGTCATGGATCCGAACAGCGGTGAGATCCTGGCGATGGATACGACGACCCGTTACAATCTGAATGATCCGTACAATTTAAGCACCTACTATACGGATGAGGAAATTCAGGCGATGGATGAAAAGGCGAAGTCCGAGGCGTGGTATAAAATGTGGAGAAACTTCTGCGTGAGCGACTCCTATGAGCCGGGTTCTCCACAGAAGGCATTTACGGTAGCCGGGGCGATCGAGGAAGGCGCGATTTCCGGAAACGAGGTCTTTGAGTGCGGCGGAAAACTGCATTTCGGAGACTGGGATATCCGGTGTGTTGCCCGAGCCGGTCACGGACCGCTGACGATCACACAGGGATTGATGAAATCCTGCAACGTCGTTATGATGCGTATTGTATCACTGGAGGGAAAAGAGAAGTTTGTCCAGTATCAGAAGATTTTCGGATTTGGCGAGAAGACGGGCATCGACCTTCCGGGTGAGGCGTCCGGTCTGATTTATCAGGCGTCCAATATGGATCCGGCTTCTCTGGCGACCAACGCATTTGGACAGAACTATAACTGTACGATGGTGCAGATGGCAGCCGGATATGCGTCCTTAATCAACGGCGGTTCCTATTATGAGCCGCATGTGGTAAAAGAGATTCTGAACGACGAAGGATCCGTTGTCAAATCCGTTTCCCCAAATCTGGTGCGAGAGACGGTTTCGGAATCGACCTCGAACTTCATTAATAATGCGCTTTACCAGACAGTATCAGGTGATGGCGGTACCGCGGGCGCGGCGGCAGTTGCCGGTTACGAAGTGGCTGGTAAGACAGGTACGGCGCAGAAGCAGCCGCGTGCGGAGAAGAATTATCTGGTTTCCTTTATCGGATATGCACCGGCATACAATCCGCAGGTGCTCTGCTATGTGGTAGTAGATACTCCGCATCTGCCGGGCGAGCAGCAGGCACATTCGACTTTTGCCAGCGAGATTTTCAGCAAGATCATGGCGGAAGTCCTTCCATATAAGAATGTATTCCCGGCAGGCGGCGCGGCACAGGATCTCGAGACCAATCTTTCCAGCCAGGAAGAAGGCATTATAAGCGGCACAGCGACCGAGGATCCGAATGCAGCTGAAACACCGGCAGAGACGACTCCGGCTCCGGAGGGCGGCTGGGCGAACTACGATGAGGAATTTATCGATTCCGGAGACGAGTACAGCTATCCGGATACGATGGGAAATGTGCAGGATGAATCGGCGGCGGTTGGAAACGGTGAAACGGCTGGAACGGGCAGAGACACCGGAACAGCGGATAATGCCGGAGAAACGGCATCTTCCCAGGAAGCGCAGGCAGCGGGAGATTAAGAATTGTGCCTGTCGGGAAGAGTTATCTATCCTGCGTGGAAAATACGTAACTGTTCACAGGTAGGAATTTTCTGAACTGAAAAATCCGTACGATACAGTTCTGGCAGCAGATTTTGCCGATTTGGAATGCGTAGCATCGGCAAAATCCCGTTGCTGGGCACACGCGTGTGAACAGTAACGAAAATACAGAATAAAGAAACGGTTCTTATGATATACTGTAGCAATGAGATCAGACAGGAAGCAGTATGAATCGGAACCGGACGCATCACAGAGGAAGAACTGTCTTTTTGTGCGCCGCCATCTGCCTGTGCATGGCAGGATTGGCGGGGAGACTGTTCTTCCTTATGCTGTATAAAGCGGATTATTACAGCCAGATGGCGGAGGAGCTGCATCGGCGGGAGCGCAGTATCAAAGCGCCGCGCGGGCGGATCCTTGACCGGAACGGAACGGTGATCGCTGATAACCGGACTGTGTGTACTATCTCAGTGATTCATAATCAGGTAAAAGATCCGGAGACAGTTATCCGGGTTTTAAGCGAAGAACTGGGACTTCCGGAGGCGGAGGTGCGGAAAAAGACGGAAAAACGATCTTCCAGAGAGGTGATCAAGTCTAATGTAGAGAAAACGCGGGGCGATGCGATCCGGGCAAGGCGCCTGGAGGGGGTCAAGGTAGATGAGGACTATAAGCGATATTATCCATATGGACGTCTGGCATCGAAGGTACTGGGATTTACCGGGGGAGACAACCAGGGGATCATCGGTCTGGAAGTACAGTATGAGAAGTATTTAAAGGGCACGGATGGCAAGATCCTGACGCTCACGGACGCGGCGGGGATCGAGCTGGAAAATGAGGCGGAGGATCGCATCGAGCCGGAGGCAGGGCGGGATCTGCAGGCGAGTCTGGATGTCAATATCCAGATGTACGCGGAACAGGCGGCGTACCAGACGATGCAGAAAAAGAATGCGAACCGCGTCTCGATCATCGTGATGAACCCGAAGAACGGGGAAATCTATGCAATGGTAAATGCACCGGAGTTTTCATTGAATGAGCCGTTTGAGCTGGTGACAGATGGAAAAAACGAAGATTCAGAAACAGAAGAAGACATATCCTGGAAGAATGAAGTGCAGTCACACGCAGCATCAGCGCAAAATAAACAAGCTCTCCTCAATCAGATGTGGCGCAATCCCTGTTTAAATGATACATACGAACCGGGGTCTACATTCAAAATCGTGACTGCCGCTGCGGGACTGGAGGCGGGCGTGGTCAACCTGACTGATCAGTTTTCCTGCCCAGGATTCCGGATCGTGGAAGATCGGAAGATTCGGTGTCACAAGGTGGGCGGACACGGCGGGGAGACGTTTTTACAGGGAATGATGAATTCCTGCAATCCTGTTCTGATCGATGTCGGACAGCGGCTGGGACCGGAGCGGTACTATCAGTATTTTAAGCAGTTTGGTCTGCTGGGAAAGACTGGGATTGATCTGCCGGGTGAGGCGGGGACGATCATGCACCAGCCGGATCAGATCGGACCGGTGGAGCTGGCGACCGTCTCTTTTGGGCAGTCGTTTCAGATCACGCCGATCCAGCTCATTACAACGGCATCCTCCCTGATCAACGGAGGCACGCGCATCACACCGCACATCGGGATCCGTGCCGTGCGAGCAGATGGTCAGGCAGTCCACGTGTTTACCTATCCAAAAGGGGAGAGAATCTTATCGGAGCAGACGAGTGAGACGCTGCGTTATATTCTGGAACAGGTGGTGGCGGAGGGGAGTGGAAAAAACGCCCGGATCGAGGGCTACCGGATCGGCGGAAAGACGGCAACCTCGGAGAAACTTCCAAGGAGCCGGAAAAAATATATTTCCTCATTTTTAGGGTTTGCACCGGCGGACGATCCGCAGGTGATCGCGCTTATCACCATCGATGAACCGGAAGGAATCTACTATGGCGGGACGATTGCCGCCCCGGTGATCCGCGATCTGTTTGAGGTCATTTTGCCGTATCTGGGGGTGGAGAAAAGAGGTTGATTATTCCCCTAAAAAGACGTATACTATTGAAGTGTATAATTTGAGGAACTATCTCTGTATACATAGGAAGATAAGTTAGAGGTGTGACATGGTAAATGAAACAATACTGGCGGTTATCATCGCATTTGTGGTCAGCGCAGTGCTGTGCCCGATCGTGATACCGTTTCTCCACAGGTTGAAATTCGGACAGCAGGTGCGCGATGACGGGCCGCAGACGCATCTGAAAAAGCAGGGAACCCCGACGATGGGCGGTCTGGTAATTCTTTCCAGCATCATCATTACGTCCCTGCTATATATCCGGGATTATCCGAAGATCATTCCGGTGCTGTTTATGACCGTTGGATTCGGCGTGGTTGGATTTCTGGACGATTACATCAAGATCGTGATGAAACGTTCAGAGGGCTTAAATCCGATTCAGAAGCTGATCGGACAGTTTGTGATCACAGGTATTTTTGCCTATTATATTGTAACCTCACCGGACATCGGAACAGGGATGCTGATTCCATTTACCGGCAAGTATTTACAGCTTCCGGTCTGGCTGTTTGTACCGGCACTGTTCTTCATCATTCTGGGAACTGACAATGGCGTGAACTTCACAGATGGTCTGGACGGTCTGTGCACCAGTGTGACGATTCTGGTAGCAACGTTCTTTACGATCGTGGCGATCGGGGAGAACAGCGGCATTAGCCCGATTACCGGCGCAGTAGTTGGAAGTCTTCTGGGCTTTCTTCTGTTCAATGTCTATCCGGCGCGTGTGTTCATGGGCGATACCGGTTCACTGGCACTCGGCGGTTTTGTCGCTTCCAGTGCCTTTATGATGCAGATGCCGATCTTTATCGCGATCGTGGGTCTGATTTATCTGGTGGAAGTATTATCTGTTATTATTCAGGTAACCTATTTTAAGAAGACGGGCGGAAAGCGTTTTTTCAAGATGGCGCCGATCCATCATCATTTCGAGCTCTGCGGATGGTCTGAGACCAGGGTCGTAGGCGTATTTTCGATTATTACGGCAATCCTTTGCCTTATAGCATACTTAGGATTATAGGAGGAAGATTATGAGTCAGAAAGTATTAGTAGCAGGAACAGGTATCAGCGGTATTGCAGCTGCAAAGCTCCTTCTCTCAAAAGGCGGGGAGGTAGTGCTTTACGATGGCAATGAAAAACTGGATCAAGAGGAGCTGAAAAAGAAATTTGACGAGGCGCGACGATCACGTTCGTCCTCGGAGAGCTGAAAAAGACGGATTTGTTAGGCGTGGAGCTGGCAATTTTAAGCCAGGCATCCCGACCGATGCACCGTTTGTAGAGATGATTCGTGAAACCGGTATTCCGATCTGGGGCGAGATGCAGCTTGCATATCACTGTGCCAAAGGACGTATGGCAGCCATTACCGGCACGAACGGAAAGACAACAACGACTTCCCTGACCGGCGAGATCATGAAGTCATTCTATGACAGCGTATTTGTAGTTGGAAATATCGGTGAGCCGTTTGCATTCCACGCATTGGAGACAACGGATGAGACCGTAACCGTCGCAGAGGTATCGAGCTTCATGCTGGAGACCATGACTGATTTCCACCCGAATGTAAGCGCTATTTTAAATATTACCCCGGATCATCTGGATCGTCATAAGACGATGGAATGCTACATCGAGACGAAAGAGAGCATTACCAAGAACCAGAAAGAGGGCGATGTCTGCGTCCTGAACTATGAGGATCCGGTACTGCGTGAATTTGGTGAGACTTTAAAAGACATCAAGGTGGTATATTTTTCCAGTCTGCGTACCCTGAAACAAGGTTTCTACCTGAAAGAGGATGAGATTGTATACAACGACGGCGAGAAAGAGACCGTGATTGTCAATATCCACGATCTGAAGCTACTTGGCCGTCATAACCATGAAAATGTTATGGCAGCGGTTGCTATCAGTATGAACATGGGCGTTCCGCTGGAGAAGATCCAGAAGGTGATCAAGGAATTCAAGGCAGTTGAACACCGCATTGAGTTCGTAACCGAGCGTTTTGGTGTCAAATACTACAACGATTCCAAGGGAACCAACCCGGATGCAGCGATGCAGGCGATCAAGGCGATGCCGGGACCGACCTTATTAATCGCAGGCGGATATGATAAGCATTCCGAGTTTGACGAGTGGATCGAGAGCTTTGGCGGAAAGGTACGCTATCTGGTGCTGATCGGCCAGACCCGCGACAAGATTGCCGAGTGTGCAAAACGCCACGGCTTCAATGATATCATGTACGCGGAAGATCTGCAGGAGGCTGTACAGGTATGTGCATCCTACGCAAATCCGGGCGATAACGTCCTGCTTTCACCGGCATGTGCAAGCTGGGGGCAGTTCAAGAACTTTGAAGAGCGCGGACGCAAATTCAAAGAGTTTGTGAGAAATTTGTAATACCAAGGTTCAAAGGTCGGAAATCCGACGCAAGATTGCTTGCAGGAGGAATTGTGACTTTTGAGAATTGCGGAGTGCAAAGCACGCAGCAATTCGGTATTGGAAGAATAAAGGCTTAATGTATTTAAGGGGGCTGTCGCAGCCGGCATTTGTCTGCGGCAGCCCTGATTTGAAGGAAAAACTGCCGTTTACAGGCAGAATTTCGAAACTGTAACAACAAAAAGCAGGGGAGTGGAAGTATGCCGGAACCGGGAAAAATTAAAAAGAAAAAACCACATCGGTTTTATGATTACAGTCTGCTGTTTACCATCATTTTCCTGACGGTATTCGGACTGATCATGATTTACAGCGCGAGCTCCTATAAGGCGCAGCTTGATTACGGCAATCCGGGATATTTTATGCTTCGTCAGGCGGGCATCGCGGGTGTCAGCTTTGTTGCGATGTATATCGTCTCCAAGATAGATTATCACTGGTTTGCGCGGTTTGCGATGCTGGGATATATCGTTTCATACGTGACGCTGCTTCTGACGCGTTTTACACCTCTGGGCGTGGCATCGCATGGTAAGAAGCGCTGGCTGCGCCTGGGACCGCTCCAGTTCCAGCCGACCGAGATTGTCAAGATTTCCCTGATTCTGCTTCTGGCGGTTCTGATTGCCAATCTGGGCGTGCGGATCAACCAGCTGCGGGCAGTCGGATTTATCGTGGCGCTGTCGGCGCCGCTGGCACTTTTGGTTACGGCGAACAACTTAAGTTCTGGTATCATCATCTGCGGCATCGTGTTTGTGATGCTGTTTGTGGCGTGCAAGATCAAATGGCCGTTTTTCCTCTGCATCGGAGGCGGCGTCGGACTTCTGGCGGTCGCCCCCTATATAGGGCATCTGCTGGTAAAGCTCCATATCCTGAAGGATTATCAGCTGGGACGAATCAATGTCTGGGTCAACCCGGTGCAGTATGCACGTTCCGGCGGTTATCAGGTGCTCCAGGGTCTGTACGCGATCGGTTCCGGCGGTCTGTTTGGAAAGGGACTGGGCGAGAGTCTCCAGAAGCTCGGTTTCGTGCCAGAGGCGCAGAATGATATGATTTTTTCGATTATCTGTGAGGAATTAGGTCTGTTTGGCGCGATTTCGGTCATTCTGATTTTCATGTTTATGATTTACCGCTTCATGGTAATTGCTGGAAATGCACCGGATCTGATGGGTGCGATGATCGTGATCGGTGTGATGGCACACATCGCGATTCAGGTTATCTTAAATATCGCGGTTGTTACGAATACGATCCCGAACACGGGTGTTACGCTGCCGTTTATCAGTTACGGAGGTACGTCCGTCATGTTCCTGATGCTGGAGATGGGGATGGTGTTAAGCGTCTCGAACCAGATTAAGTTGGAGCAGTAGGAATATTTGGCGGAGTTACATATTTACTTCGGGAAATGTAGAAAATGAGAACCATTTTCTCTCGTTGGCATATAATAATACATAGATGCCGGTGGGAGGGGATTGTTTGGCTTTCATCGAGATTCACGGACCGTGCCGGATTCAGGGCGGACTCACGGTGCAGGGGTCGAAAAATGCAGTTTTGCCGATGATGGCGGCGTCAGTGTTAAACCGCGGAATTACCGTGCTTGAAAATGTCCCCAGAATACAGGATGTGTTCTGTATGATGGGGATTCTTGATTCTCTGGGATGCCGGTGTGCGTTGCACGGAAACCGTCTGGAAATCGATACTTCGAAGATGAATGGCTGGCGGATCGAGCAGAAAGCGATGGGGAAAATGCGCTCGTCCATTATGCTTTTGGGAGCGCTTCTGGGACGCTTTTGCGAGGCGGGTGTCTACAGCCCCGGCGGATGTATGATCGGAAAACGTCCAATCGACTGGCATTTGCGGGCACTCCGTGCGCTGGGCGCGGAAATACGGGAACCGGAGCCGGACGGCTTCCTGCATGCACAGACAACGGGACTTCGCGGGGCAGAGATTATTTTTCCGTTTCCGAGTGTCGGCGCGGTGGAAAATGCCCTGTTTGCCGCTGTGGCAGCGGTGGGGCGGACGGTTCTGCGGGGATGCGCGCGGGAACCGGAGATTGGACAGCTGTGCCATTTCCTAAATGGTATGGGGGCATCGATCCGGGGGATCGGGACGGATGCGCTGATCATAGAAGGCGGATTGCCGCTCCATGACAGCCGGTTTGTGATCGGCGGCGACCGGATCGTAGCCGGGACCTATCTTCTTGCCGCTGCGTCCTGTAGCGGTGAGGTGATCGTGGACGGCGTGCAGACACAGGAGCTGCGTGCATTGACCGGGGTGTTGGAGCATATGGGCGTTTCGCTTTATCAGGAACCGGAACTTATATATGTACACGGCGGACAGCGCCTGCGGGCGGTATCGGTGAAAACCGGACCGTATCCGGCGTTTCCGACCGATCTGCAGCCGTTTTTGATGGCGGCGCTGTCACGGGCAGATGGAACCAGTATGCTGCGGGAGACGGTATTTGAAAACCGGTTTGGCACAGCGGCGGAGCTTCAAAAAATGGGGGCGAACATCGAATGCAGCGGGAACATTGCCCGAATTGACGGAGTGGAAACCTTGCGGGGAGCTTTGGTGCGTGCCCGTGATCTGCGGGGCGGTGCAGCCCTGACGGTGGCAGCCCTGGGGGCGGACGGATGGACCAGAGTATCAGAATGTGAACATATTGAGCGGGGATATGAAGATATTTGTCGGGATTTGCGGGCATTAGGAGCAGAGATCCGGCGCCGGGAGGATGATGGAGATAGAGAAGATACAGATTGAAAAAAAAACAGAGGAAAAGGTATGGCGCCGCCGTGGAAAAAAACATATCTGGATCACGGCGGCAGCACTTCTTGTGGCGGCCGCGTTTTTTGTCGGTCTGTCGCTGCTTCAGATCAATACAATCCATGTCAGTGGAAACCGGCAATATACGGCAGAGCAGATAGAGGCGTCTATTTTCGATTCGCGGCTGAGCCGGAATCCGGTGTTCTGCTATCTGCAGTACCGCTTCCGGCCGCACAAGTCAATTCCGTTCGTGCAGGATTACAAGCTGGTGTTCCGCAGCCCGTCGGACGTGGAGGTGATCGTCTACGAGAAGAGTGTGGTTGGTTACGTTTCCTACATGAACAGCCGGATGTATTTTGACAAGGACGGCATCATTGTGGAGAGCACAAGCGAGACATTGCCGGGTGTGCCGAAGATTGCCGGACTTTCCTTTGGACATATCGTGCTGCATCAGCCGCTGCCGGTCGAGGATATCAGCGTTTTCAACGAGATTCTGAACCTGACGCAGGTGCTGTCGGTCAACGAGGTTGCGGTGGACGAGATCCGTTTTAATAAGGAAAAGGAAGCGACGCTTCAAATCAGGAGCTTGAAGGTTGAGCTGGGAAGCAACAGTGAGATGAACGGGAAACTTTCGGAGCTGACGGATATTCTGCGGGATTATCCGGATCTGTCCGGAACCCTCTATCTGGACAGCTACGATGAATCGAATGCAAATCCGATGTACCGGTTTGATAAAAACTAGGAAGAATCGGCAAAATCCGTTACTGGCACGTATGCGTGAACAGTAACATTGTGACTGGTTTATTGAAAATTTATAAAAGAAACGATTGATTTTTTGCTGAAAATCAAATATAGTATTAGGTAGGCTAGATTTAAAAGACCCTAATTTTAGTATAAAGATGATAAAACCGGAACAGATGGGAAAATGAAGGAGGAAGTATCTTGTTAGAGATAAAGATAAATGAAGCAGAGAACTCTGCCAGAATTATAGTAGTAGGTGTCGGCGGAGCCGGTAACAACGCTGTCAACCGTATGATCGATGAAGATATTGCCGGTGTAGAATTTATCGGTATCAATACAGATAAGCAGGCACTGCAGTTCTGCAAGGCGTCCACAGCTATGCAGATTGGTGAGAAGCTGACCAAGGGACTTGGTGCAGGCGCAAAGCCGGAGATCGGTGAGAAAGCAGCTGAGGAAAGCCAGGAAGAACTGGCACAGGCTCTCAAGGGTGCAGATATGGTATTCGTTACCGCAGGTATGGGCGGCGGTACCGGTACAGGTGCAGCTCCGGTTATTGCACGTATCGCAAAAGATATGGGCATCCTGACGGTCGGCGTTGTCACAAAGCCGTTCCGTTTCGAGGCAAAGACCCGTATGAGCAACGCGCTCAATGGTATCGAAAAACTGAAAGCAGCTGTCGATACTCTGATCGTTATCCCGAATGATAAACTTCTTGAGATCGTAGACCGCCGTACCACGATGCCGGATGCACTGAAGAAAGCAGATGAGGTTCTTCAGCAGGCAGTACAGGGTATTACCGACCTGATCAATGTTCCGGGTCTTATCAATCTTGACTTTGCAGATGTTCAGACCGTTATGGTGGACAAGGGTATCGCTCATATCGGTATCGGTCATGCGAAGGGTGATGACAAAGCACTTGAGGCTGTTAAGCAGGCTGTATCCAGCCCGCTGCTTGAGACAACCATCGAGGGTGCAAGCCACGTTATCATCAATATTTCCGGCGATATCAGCCTGATCGAGGCAAATGACGCAGCCAGTTATGTACAGGAGCTTGCAGGCGACGATGCCAATATCATCTTCGGTGCGATGTACGATGAGAATGCACAGGATGAGGCGACGATCACTGTTATTGCGACTGGACTGGATTCCCACGGTGTGAACACACCGGTCGCAAAAGCGATGACTGAGTTCAAGACTCCGTTCAAGGCAAAGACGACTGGCAATACATACGCTCAGCCGGCAGCACAGACTGCAGCGGCAGCGCAGCCGACCTACAAGGCACCGACCTTCCGTGCACCATCTGCAGCAGCACCGGCACAGCCAGTCGCTCCGAAGGAAGCACCGCAGTCGGCACCGGCACAGCCGTTCCGCCCGATGCGCCAGGAAACACAGATCAATATTCCGGATTTTCTGAGAAATAAGAAATAATATAAGAGTGAGAGATGAGCTGCTCTTGCTTTAGTAAAAATACAAAATATATACAGAAGCAGTTGCTTTTGGAAGAGACACGCATTAGAAGTGAAAATTTCTGATGCGTGTTTTTTTGTGTAATAGGAAATTCCTTGGAATCCCCTATTACACAAAAAGTACTAACGTGCCAAGGCACATTCTTTTTTATCGTCGATTCAGACCTTCGACTTATGTCGAATCTATTCAAATTTTACGTTTTCCCCCCGATTTTTGGCGATCAAAACAGGCGTTTTGCGCCCTCGGTTTGACAAATTTTGCGGAACTTTTTTCTTATAATATCCCGTGTCGGACAGAAAGGTGGGAAGAGACAGTGACCTATCGTGTGTATGCGGATGTCATCCTGCTGCAAAATCTGGCAGCGGATTTCCTGCTTCTGTCGGTGGTGAAGAATTGCCTGCGTCTGCCGGAACGCCGGTATGGGCGGTTGGCAGGGAGTATTCTGGGAGCCGTGTATGCGTTAGGAATGGTGTTAGCTCCGGTTCCGCTGGGATATGCCGGGCGGATGCTCCTAAGCGCCACGATGAGCGTGCTGATGGTATGGACGGCATTTTCCATCCGTAGGAAGTCGGAGGCGGCAGAAGCTGCGATCGGGCTTTACATAGCATCTATGCTGGCGGCTGGCTGCATGGAACTGGTTCAGCCGCTTGGAATACGGGTGAATCTTCTGTTCTGGCTGTTTACCGCGGGGGGCAGTTTTCTGATTCCATCTGCGGTGTGGCGGTTTGGTATGCAGCGGTGTATGAAGCTGGAACACCAGTACGCGGTAACGCTTTTTAACAAAGGCAGGGAGCGGCATGTGCAGGCGATTCTCGACACAGGCAACCATCTGACGATGCCGCTTTCGGGGCGTCCGGTGCAGGTGCTGGATGCGTGTGCGGCAGAGAGATTTTTTTCCTGGGAGGACGGTGTCCAATACATCCCATTTCGGAGTGTCGGAAAGGGCGGCGGCGTGATTCCGGCATATCAGGCGGAGCGGATGGAAGTGTCCGGTCAGGGCGGTATGCGGGTGATTGAGAAGCCGTGGATTGCCATTTCACAGGAGGCGCTGTCGCAGAAGGGCGAGTATCAGATGCTGCTCAATGAAAAATATTGGTTGTGAAGAAAAACAGCCGTTATGGTCTGAACCATAGCGAACAACATAAGGGGGAAAAGCGTATGTTTATAAAAGTTTCAGTTCCAGGTCAGTTTCGTTTAAAAATGATGCCGTCGTTCCGGTCATTTCTGATGCACCGGGACGGGGAAGTTCATTATATCGGGGGAACCGATATCCTTCCGGCACCGTTTGACAGTGTGCGGGAGGCGGAGGTTTTAAGAAAATTTGGAACCAGTGAGGATAAAGAGGCGCGTTCGGCGCTGATCGAACACAACCTGCGCCTGGTGGTCTACATAGCAAGAAAGTTTGACAACACCAGCGTGGGCGTGGAAGATCTGATTTCGATCGGGACGATCGGTCTCATCAAGGCGATCAACACGTTTGACGTGGATAAAAATATTAAGCTGGCGACCTATGCATCCCGTTGTATTGAAAATGAGATTCTGATGTATCTCCGGAGAAATAATAAGACGAAGCTCGAGGTTTCGATCGATGAGCCGTTGAATGTGGACTGGGATGGAAATGAATTGCTTCTGTCGGATATTTTGGGAACGGATGAGGATATTATTTACCGGGATCTGGAGGATGAGACAGAGCGGAAACTGTTGAATGCGGCGATCAACCGCCTGAATCCGCGGGAACAGAAAATCGTGAAGCTGCGCTTTGGTCTGGGGAGAGAGCAGGAAGATGAAATGACCCAGAAGGAGGTTGCCGACCTTCTGGGTATCTCGCAGTCATACATATCGAGGCTGGAAAAGAAGATTATGAAACGCCTCAAGAAAGAAATTTCGCAGCAATGCGGTCTATACACCAGCCGATAAGTGCTGGAAGAAACAGACCGATCAGGATGTAAAACGGACCCATTTCATAGCGGAAGGAGACCGGGAAGTTGGAAAGCGTTTCCGGTATTTCCTTCAAAATGAAGCGGGCATAGGCAAAATCGATCAGCTTGAACAGCGTGAAGTGAATCGCCATAATGTCAAAGGAATGGCGTCCTAAAAAGGCAAGGACCTTTGCCAGCGGTCTGATGCGCTCGGACAGGTCGGAGAGCGAAAGGACGAAGTAAATTCCAATGATGGAGATCGGATAAAATAAGACGCCCGGAATGTGCATGCTTGCCAGATCGATGAAAATGTGAAGCTTTGTGTTCGTCAGGTGCAGAAGCAGGGCGCTTATCAGGCAGCCGTACCAGACTGTATAGTGGCGGAAATTGGAGAAAAACTGCTGCATCAGCCAGGCGATGAGATAGACCGGAACAACGAGCAGCGCCGCCTGCAGATTGTAAGGGAGCGGGCAGCTTCTCATATTTAAGAAGACACCGGCAAGGCCAATCAGGATGCATGCAAATGCACATACGGGAAGCTTGACATTATCTTTCCGGGTGAAGCGGGCAGCTGCGCGTCCAAACCAGACGCATCCGGCAAAGAGTCCGGAGGACACCAGCCAGACCGGCAGAAACCAGAGGGCACCCTGAACCTGTTCCGGGGAGTTGAAGGAAAGACTGCTCATCCATGCCGTAAGCATTCTGGTATGGTTGTAAAGTTCCTGTCCCGCATAGAGCCTGTGCGTTACAAAAAAGTTGTGAAGCAGGACAAAAAACAGCGTGTAGAACATATACCTGGGCCATGCACCGGCGAGACGGGAGCCGAAGTAGAGAAACGGCGTATCCCCGTATTTCGTTTCATTATAAAAATAGCCTGTGATAAAGAAGAACAGCGCCAGGTGGAACAGATAGACAAACGCACCGGCGAAATATCCGGTATGCCCCAGCACGATCGCAATAATGCCCCATCCCTTTACGATATCCCAGTAGAGGGAACGGGCTTTTTTTTGTGTGTTCATGAATGGATCTCCTTGTGGTTGAATTCTATTTTCTATAAATAATATTGATCGTAAAATCCCTGAAAATATATTTTACTATGGAACGGCAGAAAAGGCAAGAAATTGGAATGAGTGAAAACGGTTCTCATTTGTCCGGGTATAAATGAGCTTTGAATTGTCCATTCTAATGTATAGGTGACAAAACAAAAATCAAAACGATTCAACTATTTGCGTTGATCGTCCATCATACGGAGGGAATGGAAATGCCGGTCTATAAAGTGGAAATCTGCGGGGTCAATACATCCAAGCTGCCTCTTTTAAGTAATGAGGAGAAAGAAGAACTGTTTCGCCGGATTCTAAAGGGCGATCGGGAGGCAAGAGAACAGTATATCAAGGGGAATCTGCGGCTGGTGCTCAGTGTAATACAGCGCTTTTCGGGCAGCCGGGAAAATGTGGACGATCTGTTCCAGATTGGCTGTATCGGCCTCATCAAGGCGATTGATAATTTTGATATTACCCAGAATGTTCGTTTTTCGACGTACGCGGTTCCGATGATTCTGGGGGAGGTGAAACGGTATTTGAGGGATAACAATTCAATCCGGGTCAGCCGGTCGCTCCGCGATACGGCATACAAAGCGATCTATACCCGTGAAAATCTGCTGAAAAAGCAGTCAAAGGAGCCGACACTCTGCGAGATTGCCAAAGAATTGGGAGTCAGCAAAGAGGAGATTGCGTATGCGCTCGATGCTATCCAGAGCCCGGTCAGCCTGTACGAACCGGTCTATACGGACGGCGGTGATCCGCTCTACGTGATGGATCAGCTCAGTGACAAGAAAAATTCAGAGGAACATTGGGTCGAGGATCTGTCGCTGGGGGAGGCGATGCAGCGCCTGCCGGACCGGGAACGCCGCATTATTGATATGCGCTTTTTTGAGGGAAAGACCCAGACAGAGGTTGCCGAAGAAATCCATATTTCGCAGGCGCAGGTGTCACGGCTGGAGAAGAGTGCGTTAAAAAGCATGAAGCATTATTTGAGCTGAATGTTGATAGGGATTGTGTTATAGGGATTGTGTGAGATTCTTCTGATTGATTGTTTGGCGGCTCTGTGTTAAAATATAGAGGATATAGTCTGCAAAAAGAATCTGAAAATCAAGCAGATGACTGTTATCTGACTGGGGTTGAGCGGAGTATTCCATCTGATATAGTGATAAAGGCAGCTTGGCGATGCGACACTCAGGCAGTCATGGACAGCAGACAGAGTAGAAAAGACAGGCGCAGGCGGATTGAGCCCCGCGCATGATAAAATGTACTCTCGGAGTCTTTTCTGCACTCGCTTTTGTGGCTGATTTTCCGCCAGCCGTACCCGAATTTCATCAACGTACGCACCGCGTACGCCTCAGAAATTTGAGCACAGCTGACAAAAAATCATCTCACAAAATCAAGCACAGAAAGATTCCGAGAGTACATTAAAAAGAGCCGGAGGAATTCAAATGGAGAAATTACGTGAACTGATGAAAGAACATCAGGATAAAGCAGATAAAAAAGTGATGGGAGAGGTTCTGGAGCTGCTTCAGAGAGAGCCGGGACTGTTTGTTGTGACTGTCCATGCGACGAAAAACTTCTTCCTGGGTGCAGAGAACGGCAAGGCGGCTGCTTTCCTTTACACCAGCCGCGAGTATGCAGATGAGTTCGTGAAAGGGCTGGAGATGGTCGGCGTAGAGACGAAGGTACTGGAGATCCGCCCATTACAGCGTATTTCCTTTTTCAACGACCTCTACCGCAGCGGTTTTGAGGCAGTTGTGATCGACAAGGGACAGGAAAATCATATGTCCATGTCGCTGTTCAGCATCATCGAGAAACCAAAGGATACATCCGAGATCGTGATGAACCCGTCCCTGGTCCGTTCTGCAAATCAGTTCTATCAGGCACTGGTACAGCACCAGGCATTCCCACAGATGCAGGATCTGATGTGCAAAGAGCTTTACGGTGCGCGTCTGCTGGTTCCGGTTGCTGACCCGCAGAAGACGACGGCAGTGCCGGTTCTGACCACTGGAAAGGGTGTACGCTATTACCCGGCATTTACGGATTTAGTAGAATTTGGCAAATTTGACCGTAAACATCAGTTTGGAGCAATGGAAGTCCGCTTCCGCGATCTGAAAAAATATCTGGATTACGTGAATGGAATCGTGGTAAATCCGTTTGGATTTGCACTCCGTCTGGACGGCGAGAAGCTGGATCGGATTGAGAAAGAGAATATGAAGCTGAAGGTTGTAAAATAAATGCTGCTGTGACCGTGACCGGTAATGAATAGATGTCAGCATAATAAACTGTGGTGAAAAGGCTGTCTCCCATCAGAATGTATCATATAGATACATCTGCCGAGAGACAGCCTTTTTGATTATTCGGTTCTCCTGTTTTTTTCATATAAATGTAGTAATCCCTTCATCAACAGCGCCCCATCATACGTGATCGTATGCGAACAGAGCGGCAGGACAATCTTGGAGATGCCGCCGGTGGCGATGATGGAAGTTTTCTCTCCGAGTTCTTCCTCGATGCGATCCAGCATACCGTCGATCATCGCGGCATTGCCAAATATGACGCCGCTTCTCATGCAGTCTATGGTATTTTTGCCAATGACACGGCGCGGCGTATCGAGGCTGATGCGCGGCAGCTGGGCAGTGCTGGCGCTCATGCTGTCGAGGGAAACGCGAAGTCCCGGCAGGATCGCGCCGCCGACATAGCGTCCGTTTTTGTCGATGACAGACATGGTCGTAGCGGTTCCCATTTCGATGATGATGATTGGCGGTTCATGCTCTGCAAGGGCACCGACTGCGTTTACGATCATATCGCTGCCGACGGATTTCGGGTTGTCCATCAGGATGTTTAAGCCGGTTTTCATGCCGGAACCGACCAGCATTGCGTTTAGTCCCGTTATTTTACGGATGGCGGCAAGAATCGTCCGGTTAAGCGGCGGAACGACCGAGGAGACGATCGCACCATCAAGCTGATCTGGGGCGATATGGTAAATTTCAAGAATACTTTTCAGCGCCACGGCATATTCCAGATTCGGTTTTCCGATGGTGGTCGTGATGCGTTCTACAAAATACGTTTTTTTTGCGTCGATCACGCCGATAATAATGTTGGTGTTTCCAACGTCGATAGCTAGAATCATAAAATAACTCCTTTATATCTCCTGCATCTCTACAATAATCAACATCTCTTATAAAATGTTGATTGTATAGTTATCGCAACGGTTTCATATGTTCAACTGTTACTATTTATTATATATCCACGTTAATAGTATGATTATATGTTTTTTAAAGAAAAGGATCAAGAAGAAGATGAAAAATGTTTTTAAGATCTGTTACCGATCGCGCGTGAGTGAACCGTAACTTGGACTTGCGTATTCGTTTAAAATAATATAGAATAAATACGTTTAGACAAAGTTAAAGAATGGTAGTAAGTTTGGAGGAAGATTTTTTTGGAAAATATAGCGGAGCAGATCAAAAAACGGCGTACATTCGCCATTATTTCCCACCCGGATGCTGGTAAGACAACCCTGACGGAGAAGTTTCTTCTCTACGGAGGCGCGATCAACCTGGCTGGTACGGTCAAGGGAAGAAAAGCGGCCAAGCACGCGGTTTCTGACTGGATGGAGATAGAGAAGGAGAGAGGTATTTCGGTTACCTCTTCCGTATTACAGTTTAATTATGAGGGATTCTGCATCAATATCCTGGATACACCAGGACATCAGGATTTCTCGGAGGATACCTACCGTACTCTGATGGCAGCCGATTCGGCGGTCATGGTCATCGATGGTTCTAAGGGTGTCGAGGCGCAGACGATCAAGCTTTTCAAGGTTTGCGTTATGCGCCACATCCCGATTTTTACCTTTATCAACAAGATGGACCGCGAGGCGCGCGATCCGTTTGAGTTGATGGATGAGATCGAGAGCGTGCTTGGCATCCGTACCTGTCCGGTCAACTGGCCGATCGGCTGCGGTAAGAATTTTAAGGGCGTGTATGACCGTGCCACAAAGAAGATCACAACTTTCACAGCAGCAATGGGCGGACAGAAGGAGGTCGCATCTCAGGAGTTCTCGTTAGAGGGCGATGAGGTTAACTCCATCATCGGTCCAGACTACCATCGGCAGCTGATGGATGATATCGAGCTTCTGGACGGCGCATGCGATGAGCTGGATATGGAGCGTGTCAGCCGCGGAAATTTATCCCCGGTATTCTTTGGTTCGGCGCTGACAAACTTTGGTGTAGAGACATTCCTGGAGCATTTCCTGAAAATGACAACCTCGCCGCTGCCGAGAAATACGACAACCGGCATGGTGGATCCGTTCTCTCCGAATTTCAGCGCGTTTGTCTTCAAGATTCAGGCAAATATGAACAAGGCGCACCGCGACCGTATCGCATTTATGCGTATCTGTTCCGGCAAATTTGAGGCAGGCATGGAAGTAACGCATGTGCAGGGCGGACGCAAGATCCGTCTCTCCCAGCCACAGCAGATGATGGCGCAGGATCGAAAGATCGTCGAGGAGGCATATGCGGGCGATATCATCGGTGTATTCGATCCGGGTATCTTCTCGATCGGTGATACACTTTGTACAGGTGAAAAGGTAGAATTTGAAGGCATTCCTACGTTCGCACCGGAACATTTTGCACGCGTGCGCCAGATGGACACGATGAAGCGCAAGCAGTTCATCAAGGGCATCAGCCAGATCGCCCAGGAAGGTGCGATCCAGATCTTCCAGGAGTTCAACACAGGTATGGAAGAGATCATCGTCGGCGTAGTCGGCGTCCTCCAGTTCGAGGTACTGACCTACCGTCTGGAAAATGAGTACAATGTAGAAGTCAAGCTGGAAAAACTTCCATACGAGTACATCCGCTGGGTAGAAAACGCTGACGAGATCGACGTTGCCAAGATTCAGGGAACTTCGGATATGAAGCGGATCAAAGACCTCAAAGACAATCCACTGCTTCTGTTTGTCAACAGCTGGAGTGTGGGAATGGTGGAAGAGCGGAATCCGAAGCTTAAGTTAAGCGAGTTTGGGCGTAACTAAAGCCATGCAGCGGAAAGCACTGTTTCAGCGAATGGAAAATTTATTTTTCAGGCGCTGAAAGGGGGATTTCTGCTATACGGCGCAGCCGGACAGGGGTGTGAAACCGCAGGTTTTGCACCTCTGGGCATGGTAAAACAAGAGAGAGTCCCTATCGCACCCCTGGGCATGGTAAAACAAGAGAGAGTCCCTATCGCACCCCTGGGCATGGCGAAATAAGAGAGAGTCCCCATCGCCCCCCCCTGGGCATGGTGAAAATATAGAAAAAATCAGAAAAGGAGACATTTCATATGAGCAGAGTAGATGTAGTACGTGCAGCCATGGTAGAAGCCATGAAAGCAAAAGACAAAGCAAGAAAAGATTCCTTATCCATGCTGTTATCCGCACTGAAAAATGCGGAGATCGACAAGCGTTCCCCGCTGACTGAGGAAGAGGCGGACGCAGTTGTAAAGAAAGAGATCAAGCAGACGAAGGAGACTCTGGAACTGGCTCCGGCAGATCGTGCGGATATCCGCGAGGAGGCACAGGCACGTCTGGCAGTTTATCAGGAATTTGCACCGGAGGATTTGACCGAAGAGCAGATCGCAGAGGTGATCAAAAGTGTTCTGGCAGAGCTTGACATTGAAAATCCGGCACCGTCTGACAAGGGCAAAATCATGAAAACCCTGATGCCGAAGGTAAAGGGCAAGGCAGACGGAAAGGTAGTGAACCAGGTACTGGCTGGAATTCTGTCCAAATAATAACCAAAGGAAAAGAACGAGGCGGAAGATTTATGTATAAAAAGAAAATCGAGCAGTATATCGAGGCGCACAAGCAGGAGATGTTAGATGACATATGCACGCTGTGCAGCATCAACAGCGAGCGTTCGGCATACCAGGAGGGCGATCCGTTCGGCGAAGGTCCGAGCCGCGCACTGGCACAGGCACTCAAAATGGCGGAAGAGTATGGATTTTCCATCAACAATTACGATAATTATGTAGGAACCGCCGATTTAAACGACGGTGAGCACCAGCTGGATATTCTGGCACACCTGGATGTTGTCCCGGCAGGCGAGGGCTGGACTGTGACACAGCCGTTTGAACCGATTGTAAAAGACGGAAAGTTGTACGGACGCGGCACGGCGGATGACAAGGGACCGGCGGTAGCAGCTCTGTATGCGATGCGTGCGGTCAAAGAACTGGGAATCCCGGTGACAAAAAATGTCCGCCTGATTCTGGGAACAGATGAGGAGTGCGGCAGCAGCGATATTGAACATTATTATAAAGTGGAGAAGGAAGCGCCGATGACATTTTCCCCGGATGCTTCGTTCCCGGTTATCAATATCGAAAAAGGACGTTTCCCGGGGCATGTGACAGCTTCTTTTGAGGTATCGACGGAGAATGCGCGGATCCTGTCCATCGAGGCTGGCATCAAGATCAATGTTGTTCCGGGCAAGGCGCATGCGACAATTACAGGACTGACCGAGGAAGAGGTACGTCCGATGGCAGAGGGCGTGACGAAGGAGACTGGCGTACAGTTTGAGCTGCAGGCAGAGGAAGATGTGATCGTGATCACCGCAGTCGGTGAGGGCGCACACGCCTCGACACCAGAGGAAGGCAAAAATGCGCTGGCATCCCTGCTTCTGCTTCTGGATCGCCTGCCATTTGCATCCTGCGGACAGACGAAGCTGATTCACAGCCTGACTGAGTGCTTCCCGTGGAATGATACCGAGGGAAAGGCGCTTGGCGTGGCGATGCAGGCAGAAGGATCCGGAGCGCTGTCTCTGGCATTCACGATGCTTACGATGACGGAGACACGGATGGAAGCGTACTTTGACGGACGTTTCCCGATCGGCGGCAATGATGACAACCTGTTGAAACCGGTGGAGGCAAAACTTGCGTCCCACGGCATGAAGTTAGAGTCCCCGCAGCTGCGAGAGCCGCATTTTGTAGACGGCAATTCCGAGTTTGTCAGAACACTTCTGAATGCTTATGAGCTTTATACCGGCAACAAGGGCGAGTGCAACTACACCGGCGGCGGCACATATGTGCATGACCTGAAAAACGGCGTTGCATTTGGCGCGTCGATGCCGGGCGTGGACAACCGGATGCACGGGGCAGATGAATTTGCCTATGTGAGTGATCTGGTGGCAAGCGCGAAGATTTTTGCACAGGTGATTGCGGATTTGTGTAAGTAACAGAAAATTTCGTTTTTTCCGCCGTAAGAATTAAAGAAACCTTAATTGATTCGCCGCAGGTTCTATGTTAGACTGAAATCCACAACCGGGAGGTACTGTGCATGTTTGAAGACAGCTGCAGGAACTCTGGCGAGAGGGAAAGGAGAGAACGATTATGAAAAAATCATTCCATACAGTTAAAAAGGCAGGGATTCTGACGGCGGCAGCGGTTCTGGGAACAGCGGCACTGGCGGGATGCGGCAGTAAGGCAGATATGGCAGAGAGTGCAGCGGCAAGCGAGGAAGCAACCGAAGCGGTCGGAGAAGCAGAAGCATCGGATGCACAGCTTGTCATCGCAGGCGGAGACAGCGCCGGATTGATCGCGGCGGTTCAGGCGGCAGCCGAGGGCATGGATCCGTCGAAGATCCTGATTCTGGCACCGGGCGAAGAGCTGGCGGCAGATATGGCGGAGATGGCGCCGTATGTCAATGCAGCCAATACAGATGAGCAGTTCCAGGCGAATCTTACGGATGATTTTGAGATTTATCTGTCGGATATTATGACGGCAGGAAATAATACGAACAATTCGGATATGGCGGCAGATGTATCGGAGAACAGCGAAGAGGCGAAAGACTGGCTTGCCGACACACTGGGAATGGAGTACGGCGATCTGACACAGGAGGCAGGTTCCACGGTAGCCCGCAGTTTCCCGGCAAAAGAGGGAAATCTGAATGAGCTTGCACAGGAAGCGCTGCTTAAAAAAGTCGAAGAGCTGAAGATTCCAGTTGAATATAAGACAGAATTAAAGAGCGTCGCTTACGATGAAGAAGGTGCGCTTGACCGCATCACTGTGACGGTGGACGGCAAGGATCAGGAAATTGACTGCCTGGCACTGGTAGCGACCGATGTCTCCCTGATTCCGGTTTTTGAGGAATCTCAGGTATATGAGGCAGATGGAAAGGCAGCTGCCTTGGTTGTCAGCAACAATGCGGAACAGCTAAACAAAGATAGCGGCGAGCTGATCAATGGTCTTTATGCAGCAGGTCCGATCCTGTCAGCGGCAGTAGACGGTGAAGGTGTGCTCTCCGGCAATGAGCTGACCGAGGCGGTTGTGTTTGGTTCGACTGCAGGAACAGAAGCAGCGGTTTATGTTTCGGATAACCAGTAAAAGCTAAAATGATTCACATATAATGCCATTTCTAAAAAAGTAGATGATACAGACGAAATAAAATAGAAACCTTTAAGAAGAAGGTTCAAGCAAGAAGCGGGTAAAAGCGAAAAACTTTTACCCGCTTTTAGTATTTTACAGAAAACAGCACGGAACTGATTTGCAAAAATAAAATTATTTTTATTGTGGAGACAATATCTAAAAAAGTAAGTCAGAACTAACTTTATATCACTGAATTATTATAACTTATTCGCAATTCGATATATTTGTTTATAATAATCTGGCTTTTTGATACTATGTAGTCAAACCTCATGAGGAACACGAGAAATAAAAAAACATTACATAAGGGGGTATTACATGGTGGAGAAAACTAAAAATGGGGCGGAGAAAAAAGAAACTCCGTTGTACGTGAAAATATTCATTGCATTGTTTGCAGGTATCGCGTTTGGTTACGTCTTAAATTTTATGGGCGGCGTGGAGAATGAGATCATTAACGGATATGTCCTTCCGTTCTTCCAGTTCATCGGAGATTTGTTTATCAAGTTGATCAAGATGATTGTCGTCCCGCTGGTGTTCTTCTGTATCATCGACGCGGCACTTTCGCTGGGCGATATCAAGAAACTTCGAAGCATCGGCGTTAAAACCATCATCTGGTTTTTAGCAACTGGCGGTATTTCAGCAACCATCGGTCTGATACTTGCCAATATCATCAAACCGGGACGTGGCTTGCAGCTGGGAACGGCAGAGACAGCAATGGAGGTGAAAGAACTTCCGGGTATCTACCAGACACTGCTCGACTTAATTCCGTCCAACCCATTCCAGGCACTGACAAGCGGCGAGATGATGCAGATTATCGTCTTTTCCCTGTTTCTTGGATTTGCCATCATCAGCATTGGCAAGGAAGCACAGCAGTTATGTGACATCATCAGCCTTTGTTCACGGACGATGTTTAAGGTTATCGACATGATTCTTGGAATCATCCCTTACGGCGTATTCAGTTTGATGACTGTAGCACTTGCAAAATATGGCGTTGCCATCTTCGGACCGGTTCTGAAATTCATCTTAACTGATTATCTTGCCTGCATTATCATGAGTACTGTTGGATACAGCATTTTCCTTATCGTGATTGGAAAGGTAAATCCGATGAAGTTCTGGCGCAAAGCGTTTGAACCTTGGATGATCGCATTTAGTACCTGTACTTCTTCAGCAGCTCTTCCGGTATCAATGGAAGTAGCACCGAAGAAGATGGGCGTTCCGAGAGATATTGCGAGTTTCGTACTTCCACTTGGATGTACCGCTCAGATGAACGGAACGTGTGCATACTTTGGTATCGTTGTTCTCTTTGCCGCACAGCTGTACGGCGTAGAGTTAAGTATTCAGCAGCAGATTATGCTGGTTGTACAGGCAACCTTCTTAAGCGTTGGCTGTGCAGCAACTCCGCAGATTGGTCTGGTTATCAGCTTAACCTTGATGACGCAGATGGGACTTCCGCTGGATGCATACGCACTGGTAGCTGGAATCTATCGTATCATCGACCAGATTCACACATCTACTAACTCTGTAGGCGACCTGGTAGCATCTGTCTGCATTTCTCAGATGGAGGGTGAACTGGATCACGATATTTTCAATCAGGAAGAAGCCAAAAAGGCAGCTTGAGTTTTAGAAAGAAACATCCCGGATTCGTATGAAATGTGAAATATATCTGGGCAGTAGTTATGTATGAAACCCGGAAAGCGGGGAAACGACAAATTTGTGCAGAACGTGAATCAAAGATGGAATATGGAACCCCCGGTTCTGAAAAGTCCACGTTTTCCGGATAAAAAGGAAAAAAACAGAAATAATTCCCACTTGCAAAGGTGCAAAAATTTAAGGGAACCAGACAAAACAAGAAAAGGAGATTAAAACTATGAGTGATAACAGAATTATCGAATGTATGGAACGTGCACAGTATCTTCTTGGCAACCTGATGGCTGTTAAACCGGGCGAGGAAGTTTTGATTGTCGTTGACCCTCAGACCGACGAGAGAATGACCCAGGCGATGGCAGCAGCCGCTTTAAACTGCGGCGCTGAGTACGGCGTATACATGATGCCGATTCGTGGAAAAGACAAGGCAACCATCTTCCCGAAATCCCTGGAACTTGGCATGGATGCCTGCGATGTATTTGTCGGCATGACCACCGCATCCGGTGCAGCTATCTACAATAACCACCTGAAAGAGCTCATCAACCAGAAGAAACTTCGCGAGGTTCTATCTGCTTAAGAAATATCGACAACTTCACACGCGGCGGTGCTCTGGCAGACTATGAAGCAGTTTATGCAGACGGCGAGAAGCTGCAGGCGATCTGGAGAGGTCATAAGATGGCTCACATCACCACACCGGCTGGTACCGACCTGTACATGGAAATGAATCAGATGGAGCCGATCATCGAGTGTGGTATCGCGAGAAATCCGGGCGATGCAATGGCATGGTCTGATGGCGAGGTTTCCTTAGGACCGGTGATCGACACAACCCATGGCAAATTGGTAATTGATGGACCTATCTGCTACTATGGATGCCCGACCACACCGGTTGAGTTAAGGATCGAAAAAGGACGTATCGCAGAGGTAGTTGGCGGCGATCCGAAGATTTGTAAAGAAATCCGCCGTCAGATCGCAGAAGTTAAAGATTCCGACAACATTGCAGAGATCGGACTTGGACTTAACCCGGCTTGTATGTTCAACGGAGACTTCGAGGAAGAGAAGAAGGCAAGAGGAACCTGCCACATCGCAATGGGCAACGGCTTCTACTATGGACAGCCGGCACGCTCGACCGTACATATCGACATGGTACAGTACAATCCGACCGTTATCTTCGACGAGGGAACACCAGAAGAGGTTCTGATTGTAAAAGACGGCAAGGTTGTTTGTTTGGGCGACAAATAAAACTATTGCATCCAACTAGACAGTTCGCCCCAATTATAACCATATAAATATACCTTACTGTTTTGTATGACGCCAGGAATCCCCGTTCGGCCAGTGTATCGGCTGAACGGGGATTCTTGGTATTTTTAAGTCTGATTTGGATGTGAAGCACCGCCTCCCGAGCAAGAAAAACAGGTGACATTGAGCCGGTATGGAACTGCGGCTGGATGGCAAGCAAGCCGATGCAGGCGATTATCGTCCTGCTGTACGGCAGTACCGTATTCTACGCAATTTTCAGCGCACTGGAAATGCTTCCAGCAGGATGGTAAACCCCTTATCACGAAATATTTATAACATATTCGCAAATGGGTATATTTGTTTATAAAGTGTGTGCGGGTTTGATAGTATATAGTCAAACCTCATGAGGAACAGAAAAACTAAATAAACAGTTATGAAACAGAGAACAATGACAGGCAGATAGCTTAAATCGGCTGGATGCAGAAACTGTCAAATAATAAAAAAAGCGAGGAGAATGAACTATGAGTGATAACAGAATTATCGAATGTATGGAACGTGCGCAGTATCTTCTTGGCAACCTGATGGCTGTTAAACCGGGCGAGGAAGTTTTGATTGTCGTTGACCCTCAGACCGACGAGAGAATGACCCAGGCGATGGCAGCAGCCGCTTTAAACTGCGGCGCTGAGTACGGCGTATACATGATGCCGATTCGTGGAAAAGATAAAGCAACCATTTTCCCGAAATCTCTGGAACTTGGCATGGATGCCTGCGATGTATTTGTCGGCATGACAACTGCATCCGGTGCAGCTATATACAATAACCATCTGAAAGAGCTCATCAACCAGAAGAAACTCCGTGAGGTTTCCATCTGCTTAAGAAGTATCGATAACTTCACACGAGGCGGCGCTCTGGCAGACTACGAAGCAGTTTACGCAGATGGCGAGAAGCTGCAGGCTATCTGGAGAGGTCATAAGATGGCTCACATCACCACACCGGCTGGTACCGACCTGTACATGGAAATGAATCAGATGGAGCCGATCATCGAATGTGGTATCGCGAGAAATCCGGGCGATGCAATGGCTTGGTCTGACGGCGAGGTTTCCTTAGGACCGGTGATCGACACAACCCATGGCAAACTGGTAATTGATGGACCTATCTGCTACTATGGATGCCCGACCACACCGGTTGAGTTAAGAATCGAACAAGGGCGTATCGTAGAGGTAGTTGGCGGCGATCCGAAGATTTGTAAAGAAATCCGCCGTCAGATCGCAGAAGTTAAAGATTCCGACAACATCGCAGAGATCGGACTTGGACTTAATCCGGCTTGTATGTTTAACGGAGACTTCGAGGAAGAGAAGAAGGCAAGAGGAACCTGCCACATCGCAATGGGCAACGGATTCTACTATGGACAGCCTGCACGTTCGACCGTACATATCGACATGGTACAGTACAATCCGACCGTTATCTTCGACGAGGGAACACCAGAAGAAGTTCTGATCGTAAAAGACGGCAAGGTTGTTTGTTTGGGCGACAAATAATATGGCTATATATTAAGAAGTATCAAGAACGAATTGTCAATGAAAGACTGCATGAATTGTGGCTGTGATTTCCCCTTGAGCAGTCGCAATATAAAACATCAGGAATTTGTAAAAGCTTAGGAATTGAATAAACCTCCATATTAAAAATGGAAGCTGTGGACGCAGGTTAGCTGCCTTAGATGTGTAGAGCGCAGGTGTTCGCAGCTTCTTTTGAGTGCTGATTCACGCACCTGGAAGTTTTGTAAAATAAGTTGGATTCTGCCTGAAAACGGACGGAAAATACAGTTTATTTGTTTACAGATATAGAAATCTTATGATAAAATAATAACAATAAAAAATAACTGTTAGATATGGCGGTTATATTCGTTTATAGCAGATTTTAGCATAGAGATATGGGAAAGTGGATCAGCCATATTTAAGTGCAGAACTATGGCAAAATTCGTTACGGGTCATGTGTGCAAGAATCGTAACATCATTTAAGCAAAGCAGGATGGAAAATGGACAGGGGGAATTGACAAATGCTGAATGAAATGAAGTACGTGTATGAGGTTTACAAAGAAAAGAGTTTTTCCAAAGCGGCGAAGAAGCTTTTTATCAGCCAGCCAGCACTCAGCAACATGGTGCGGAAGGCAGAGAAAGAGATGGGAGCGCCGATTTTTGATCGCAGTACGATTCCGCTGACGGTGACGAAGGAGGGCGCGTATTACATCCGTACCGTTGAAAAGATTCTTTTTCTGGAACGGAATCTGGAACGGTATTTTCAAGATATTGCGGGGCTTCAGGGCGGCACGCTGGCGCTCGGCGGTGCATCTTATTTCTGCTCGTTTGTGTATCCGGATCTGATTGCCCGTTTTCAGACAAAATATCCGCAGGTTACGATTGACCTAACAGAAGGAAATACGCGGGAGCTGAAAGCGGGGTTGGAAAATGAGTCGCTGGATCTGGTGTTGGAGACGGCGATGGAGAAGGACGATACTTCGATCAAACGGTATTTATTCCGGAAGGAAAATCTGATTCTGGCAGTTCCGGAAAGTTTTCCGGTTAACCGGAAGCTGCAGCCATACCGACTGTCCAGGCAGGAGATTCTGTCCAAGTCCTTTTTAAAACCGGAGGTGGAGGCGGTTCCGTTAAAGGACTTTAAGGATGTGCCGTTTATCACGATGAAACCGGGCAATGATATGTATAAACGAGGCGCGAAAATGTGCCGCAACGGCGGTTTTACGATGAAAACTGTGATGATGGTGGATCAGGTGCTGACTTCTTTAAATATCGTCTCCAACGGGGTTGGAGCGATGTTTGTGCGTTCTGATATTGTACAGTGGCGTCCGGAGGACCCGAGGCTGGTCTATTATAAGCTGGACGACCCGCTGTCTGAGCGGGAGATCACATTTTCGGTCAAGAGGGGGCGTTATGTGACGGCGGCGATGCGTGAGTTTATGCGTCTGGCAGGCATCCGGTCGGATGATCCGGACGCCGATCCGGCTGCCGGGAGGCAAAAGGAGTAACGGCAATTTCCGAAGACAGGGACTGAATGCGGCGTAAATTCCGAAATGCGGTTGCAAAATCAGTTAATCGTGTAAATTTTATATAATTTTACGTCGATTTAGACTTTACCAGCAGTCTAAAGTATGATAAACTATAAGAATGAGGGTAAATGAGTTGCCGATTAAAGGCGGAAGAATTTCTATTCTGGAGAATTCGCGGGATGCTATGAGAGACAGGAGCAAAGGTGGATTTTATGAAGGAGACAGAGGGGATTTATTTATCCAAGACGATGAGGAATAGGAGGAATGGCGGGCAGGAACATGGAAATTACAGTTGCGAAGACGGCTGGCTTCTGCTTTGGCGTGAAGCGGGCAGTCGAGAAGGTATATGATCAGATAGCGACGGGGAAGAAGCCGATCTATACCTACGGTCCCATCATCCACAATGAAGAGGTGGTGCGGGATCTGGAAGAGAAGGGCGTACAGGTCATCCATTCGAAGGAGGAACTGGAAGCCCTGAAAGAAGGCGTGGTCGTCATCCGTTCCCACGGCGTAGGCAGGGAGATCTATGAACTCCTGGAACGCCAGGGACTGGAGCTTGTGGACGCGACCTGTCCATTTGTCAAAAAGATCCACAAGATTGTCCGGGAACAGTGCGAAGCCGGACGCCGCGTGATTATCGTGGGAAATGAGCACCACCCGGAGGTCGAGGGTATCAAAGGCTGGGGAAATGAGTATACTCTGGCAGTCGAGTCACTGGAGGAATTTGAAAATCTGGCACTCAGACCGGATGAAAAGCTCTGTATCGTGGCGCAGACGACATTTAACTACAATAAATTTCAAGATTTAGTTGAAAAAATTTCAAAAACGTATTATGATATACTTGTTTTAAATACGATTTGCAATGCAACACAGGAGAGACAGGTTGAGGCGAGGCAGATAGCTTCACAGGTTGATGTTATGATTGTGATTGGAGGCAAGAACAGTTCTAACACACAAAAGTTGTATGAGATTTGCCGCAGGGAATGTAAACACACTTACTACATTCAGACACTGGAAGATTTCAAGCCTGAGATAACAGGTACTGTGCGCAGCGTAGGTATTACAGCCGGGGCATCGACCCCAAATCAAATTATCGAGGAGGTTCATACTAATGTCAGAATTAAGTTTTGAACAAATGTTTGAAGAATCATCATTCAAGAGATTACGTACAGGAGAGGCTGTTACCGGTCAGGTTATCGGTGTCAAGGAAGACGAAATCATTCTCAGCATCGCTGGAAGCAAATCCGAGGCATCATCACAAGAAGCGAATTCACCAATGAGCCGGGCGTAGATCTTAGAACCAAAGTTCAGGTCGGCGACGAACTGGAAGCAAAAGTTCTGAAAGTAAACGACGGAGAGGGCATGGCTGCTTTATCTTACAAGAGACTGGCTGCTGATAAGGGTCTGAAACGTCTGAAAGAAGCTTTCGAGAACAAGGAAGTTCTGAAAGAGAAAGTTACACAGGTTATGGAGAAAGGCCTCGTAGTAGAGGTTGAGGGAACCCGTGTATTCATTCCGGCAAGCATGGTTTCTGATACTTATGATAAAGACTTATCCAAGTACGCAGGTCAGGAGATTGAGTTCGTAGTTACCGAGTTCAATCCGAGCGGAAGAAGAAGCCGTATCATCGGCGACCGCAAGCAGATCCTGCTTGAGAAGAAAGCTGCTATGCAGAAAGAATTATTCGAGAAGATCGCTGTTGGTCAGACCGTAGAAGGTGTTGTTAAGAATGTAACTGATTTCGGTGCATTTATCGACCTTGGCGGCGCTGACGGTCTGCTTCACATCTCTGAGATGTCCTGGGGCAGAGTTGAGAACCCGAAGAAGGTTTTCAAAGTAGGCGATAAAGTAAAAGCTCTGATCAAAGATATCAACGGCGAGAAGATCGCTCTGAGCTTAAAGTTCCCGGAGAGCAATCCGTGGGCAAACGCAGCTGAGAAATATGCTGTAGGCAACGTAGTAGAAGGCAAGGTAGCACGTATGACTGATTTCGGCGCATTCGTTGAGCTGGAGCCAGGTGTAGATGCACTTCTTCACGTATCCCAGATTTCCAGAGAGCATGTTGACAAACCATCCGATGTACTGAGCGTAGGACAGGTTATCACTGCTAAGGTAGTTGATTTCAACGAGGCAGACCGCAAGATCAGCCTGAGCATGAAAGCTCTTGAGAATCAGGAAGCAGAAGAAAACTAATCAAACGGTTGACGCCAGTTTCCCATCGGACAGATAGTGCGTCAGACGGAGGATGAAAGAATCATCAGGCTGTCGCTTCCACAGGAAGAATGTGGAGGTGGCAGCCGTTTTTGTGATGGCGTGGGGCATGGTATTCTTGACCGGAACGCAGTCGGGTGTTTCTGGGATTGGAAGAAAGAGCAGGGTTTTTCTGGTGTGGTAGAAAGCTATTTGGTGATTTTATTAAGATAAAAATGAAAACAGGCTGTATGGCGTATGTGATGGAACATAGGTTGTACGGTCTGTTTTTTGCGTGATGAGGAGCGGGATACGGCGTGGTGAAGGGTTGTGGGAGCAGAAAGATGGATTGGAGTGAGTCATAAGGATATTTGGAAAAATATTGACAAAGAAGGAACACTGATATATAATTCAAATACAATATTATATAACATATAATATTAAACAAGAAAAAATATTATATTTTAAATCAGTGAATCGTAGGAGGGATAAGATGGTTTTTAATACAGGAGCTGCGCTTCTGGATGCGATCGTCCTTTCAGTTGTATCAAAATCTGCAGAAGGAACATATGGGTATAAGATCACGCAGGATGTCCGTCAGGCAATCGAAATATCGGAGTCCACGCTTTATCCGGTGTTGCGGCGGCTTCAGAAGGATGACTGCCTGGAAACATATGACCGGGCGATCGACGGCAGAAACCGACGGTATTACAAAATAACGGAGGCGGGACGGATTCAGCTGAATCTTTACCGGGGTGAGTGGAACGTGTATGCAGGAAAAATTTCAGAGATACTGAAAGAGGGATAAGGAGAGGCAGATCATGAAAAAAGAAGTATTTTTAGAGAGGCTGGAAGCGCTCTTGCAGGATATTCCGGAAGAAGAAAAACGGGATGCGATTGACTATTACCGCGATTATCTGGAGGAGGCAGGACCGGAGAAGGAAGAAGAGGTACTTGCAGAATTTCAGAGTCCGGAGCATATTGCCGAGGTAATCCGGATGGAGCTGCAGAGTGAATGGAGTGGCGGCGAATTTACAGACCGGGGGTACAATGACAGCCGGTTTGAAGAAAGGCGGACGACTTTATCCAGAAGCGGTGGGGCAGAACAGGGAGAACGAGAAAAAGAAGCAGGATTTCAGGCTGGAACCGAGGATGCCCCATTCCGGGAATTTCGGGATGAGGAAACGGGAGAAAATGCGGCATCCAATGAGAATCAAAGAAGCCGTCTGAGCGAGATGCTGCATTGCTTAAAAGAAAAAATAACCGGTTCCAAGATTGGAATGGTTGTGGCAGTTCTGGTAGTGCTTGCAGTTCTTCCGTTTATCTTTAAGCTGGTGACGGGAACCGTGGGAGGTTTTTTTTGGCTGGCGGTCGCACTGGCAGCGATACTTGTGGTGCTGGGACTGATGACGGTGCTGGTATTTGTTGGCGGAATTATGCTGTTCGTTCTGGGTGCAGCGAGTCTGTTTGAACATTTTGCGATGGGACTGATGTTCATCGGATTGGGTATTGCGGCAGAGGGCAGCTGTCTGCTTCTGATATGTGGTTGTGTCCTGTTTTACGGTGTATTCCTACCGTGGGCAGTCAAGGAAATCATTCGGCTTTGCCGTCAGGCAGCAGGTTATCTGTCAGCCAGGGCATAGGAGGATAGGAAAATGAAAAAATGGATGAAAAAATGGCAATCATTGGCGCTGTCCTCTTTGTAGGTGGAATCGGTGTGACATCGATCGGGGCTGCCATTGGAGGCGCAGCTGCCGGACTGGATTTTCTGATCGATCAGGAAAAAAATTTTCAGGATAAATATAATTGGGGTGATTCGGAGGAAATATGGGATGATACGGAGCAGCTGCCGGAAGAGCTTGATGAGTCGGATGAGGTAAAAGAGCAGCTGAACGGAGAAAGACAATACGAATAGATTTCCAGAAAATGGACATACTCTGAGTACACAAGGTGGAAAGGAGTATTTTTTATGGATGAAAATAAGGTGGATTTTGAGAAAATGACCCCGGCAGAGCGGCTGAAATATGAGGTGGCGGAAGAAATTGGGCTGGCAGACAAGGTACGGCAGTATGGCTGGAGAAGCCTGACTGCCAAGGAGAGCGGGCGGATTGGCGGTCTGATGACGAAGAAAAGGCGGGAGATGAAACAGGATAAGAAAGGCTGATAGATATTTGCTTGAAAACACCAAAAGCCCTTGAAAATAAAGGAAAAATCCAATATTTTCAAGGGCTTTCAAATCTGCCGGCTGCGGGACTTGAACCCGCGAAGAAGCCTTTAATATCAATGCTTTTCAGGCATCGTGTTGCATTTCGTGTTGCATGATTTTACGTTTGCAACTTTTTGGAAATGTTCAAGGATCAGCTGACTCTGCTTTTCTGCCTCCAAATCAATGACATTCCGGTAGACGGATTTCATCACATTGTCAGAGGACCAACCGCCTCGCTGCATAATGTATTGATCCGGAACTCCGATCGCATGCATGATGGACGCGGAGTAATGCCGCAGGTCATGAAAGCGGAAGTGGGGGAGCTGGCAGAGATCCAGAACCCGTTCGAATTCTCGCGTGAGCTGATCGGGGTTCAGATTACACAGCGGCCCTTTTTTACCGCGTATATGTTTAAAAAAGAATTCTGGCATTTGTATGGTCCGATAGCTGCCGTAGGTTTTGGGCGATTTGGTTATCCACTCATTGTCTTCGCTGCGCACGATGCTTTTGCTGACAGTTATGGTGTTCCCCTTGATATCACGGGAAGTCAGGGCGCAGATTTCGCCGCGGCGAAGCGGACCAAATGCCGCCAGAAGAATGGCTGTTTCCAGATCAGTTCCCGCAGATTCAGCCAGGAGCCGCTGGATGTCTGCGTCGTTCGGACAATATAGCTCCGGGTGCTTCCGGGCGGGAAGCTGTACGCGGATAGAAAGGTCGGGGGCAAACATATCGAGAGCCGCTGTCAGAAGCGCATAGGCATTTCGGACGGTCTTAGGGCTAAGCCTTTTCGATAAATCAGATATCCAGATCTGTACAATCTGGCTGTTCAATTCATTAAGGCGTGTGCTGCCGAAATCGCCCTGGAAGTGCGTCCGCAAGAGTCCTGCATAGCCGCGTAGGGTAGACGGGGAAAGGACGGCTGCTTTCATGTCCTTGTATCGCTGGACAGCGACACGAACGGATATATTTTCGGCGCGGTTCCTTTTCTTTGATAATTTCCATTCGTCTGCAAGCATCCGCGCCTCTTTCTTGGTCGGCGCGGTAAAGGACTTATAATGACGTTTACCATCCGGATCTGTGTAATCTAAAGCCAGAACACGAAAGTTCCCGGATGGGAGTGAATTTTTGCGTTTTGCCATAATGATATCATCCTCCTTGGTGGGTATAGGAAATACACCCCTTGCAGCGCCCGGAAGAATGATATAATTCAAAGTGTTCAAGTTTGATTATATCTTCCGGGAGTGATCCTGTAAGAGAAAATCTATGTAAAGCCGTTCGGTACGCCAATACCGGGCGGTTTTGCTATTTAAAGTGGTCGAAATCGACCGCTTTAGGAAATCACTGTAAAGCAGGGCTTAACCATACATCGGTCGAATAGCTTTGTAACTGCCCCTCTACAATCGACCCATTGGCGATTTTTTCAAGAGTATCATGTGGAACAGTAAAGCTAATAACTTTTTGTTCGCTTCCGTCTGTCATATCAGCGACTGCCCAGTATTGCAATTCATCATATTGATCCAGACCATATTTTTCGACCGCGTCATATACATCGTAAAAGCAGCTATCTACGGTCATTTTTTTAGTCAAACTAGATGTAATCTTGGCTTTCAGGACGATGGTTGTCCCGTTTACAGTGGTACTAAGCAAATCGCCATAATGAAGTTGAATTTCTGATGTATCGGAAGCACCGTTTTCAGCAGCTATTTTATCGTAGTTTCCCAGTACATACATATATACGTGAGAAGCATCATCTGTTGAAATACCATATTTTTTTGCAATCTCTTCATTAACCTGTGCTTCATAATCTCTTTTCGCAATCGGATCTTCTGGAGAAGATTCCCAAGCGGTCTGATAGTCTTGATAAATAGAAAGCATGGTTGAATTATCAAGTCCTAACGCTCGTACACTTCCCCAGCCATCGGAATCGTTATCAGTGGAAACGGAGCTGTCTTCTGCAGTGCTTTCTTCGGCAACAGTTTCTTCGACGGAGCTTTCTGTTGGCGTTTCGGTTGTCGATGTGTTTCCACCGCCGCAAGCCGACAAAGAGAATGTACACAGCAATGCTACAAAAAATATTTTTCTTTTCATACCTTTTCTCCTTAGTGTTTTTTATTAAAATGCCAAAGCTATTTTAATCGTAGTTCAATTAATTTTTTTTGATACCCCAATAATCTGGATACCTGCTCGATGGAGCATTCTTTGTATTTAAGATATTCTGTTAATATTTCGTCCGGAATTAAAAATTCCACAGCAAATTTATTTGCTTCGACTTCTAATTTCGTATTCAGCAAGGTGTGAGTCCTTAAAAAATAGCAGTTTTCTTTCGGGTGCAGAATTGCATGCCCCAACTCATGAGCCATAACAAACATTCGCTCATTGCCTTCGAGAGATTCGCTGATCCAGATACACTTTGACCGTTTCAGATACATATAGCAGCCGAGCCGGGAACCAATGTCGCAGGTCATGACTTCGATGCCAAGAGCGTCGGCCAGTTTAAACGGATCAGAAGTATTAAATTTTCTTCTATAAGCTAAGGCCTTTTTTCTGACATAGTCATTCAACCCAGATCACCTACTTTTTGTTTTTATTCGGATTGTATTTTTCTTTGTTTTTGATTTTCACTCGTCGGAGCATAAGATCCACCTGTCCCAAAAACAGATCAATATCTTCTTCCGGAATATCCTGCCCGTCATATGCCGCTGGACCAGATTCTTTATTGGCCAGTTTCTTACGCAGGGAGTCGAGGTCTTTCTTTATATCTCTTTCGTCCCGGGCTGTAAGCTCTGGGGCTTTTTCTTTTACGACATCTTCTTTTCCGGTCATCAGATACTCTAAAGACACGCCGAAATAATCAGCAATTTTCTGTAGCTTATCCTGCTTGGGAGTGTATTTCCCTTGTTTCCAATTAGACAGCGTTGCAGTAGTAATACCAGTTTCCTTAGCTACTTTATAGGCGGTTACTCCATACTTGGAAAGTAGCTGTTCAAAAATCTCATACATTATATTCCTTTCCGCCTGAATAGCTTAGAAAAATTAGCTAAAAATATTGACAAGCTAAGATATCTATGCTATTGTATGGATGTAGCTAAGATATCTAAGCTACAAACAATGACATAGGCTTTGGTTTCTTAAATAACTTAGGTGGTACTTTGATTATATAAGAAACCTTAGCTAAAGTCAATAGATTTTAAAGAAGGAGGTGTCTATTTTGTATAAAAAATATGCAGAGCTGCGAGACAAGAGAAATATAACAGACTATAGAGTTGCAGCAGATACTGGAATTTCGACAGCAACACTTTCTAATTGGAAGAATGGAAACTATGCGCCGAAGTTCGACAAGCTTCTGATTCTTGCAAAATACTTCGACGTTCCGGTGGAGTATTTCGCGGAAGCAGAATAGCGATCGAGGATCTGTTGGAGTAGGGAGGTGAGAGGGATGAAGATATCTGTTGGAAAAGATATTCGGCGCCGATAATAACAAATCTGCTATCCGCACATAAACAGATAGCAGATTATGGGAGCGCTGAATCATTGATCATGCTAACGAAGTTTATTTCAAAGTTTTCCAGACAATTCGATGATGATTTCTTTGAGCTTAGGCAGGAAGAACATGATAGTAATTCCGAATACCCACCAAATAAAAGTTAGCAAAACATTGCATGCTTTAAAAAGAGATTTATTTTCGTCAAAACCGAGATATTCAAGCAACTTTTTTGGTGCGAAAACAACCGAATTTATCCAAAACACAGGGCTGAATGTTTCGAATATGCGTTGTCGAAAAATACCTTCGGCTTCATAAAACATCCGAACGGCTCCACCAGAGATGTCTGAGTGAGCGGAGGGAAAGTTGGTAAAAACATCTGCTTCAAAGGTTGCAGCTCTGCCAAAGCCAACGGACTGAGTTATTGGAATGGATATGTTTTTTACACCAGCTTTTTTGAAAAGTGAGATAATTTCGGCTTTGTAAGTTGGAAAATTAGGTGCTCTATCTGATAACCATTCTAAATGCATTTGACTTAAATGTCGTATACGAAAGAAGTAGTAGAGGTTGGTTGATACCTTATATGTTGAAATGATAAGAAAAAAGATAATGATTTTTTTCATGCTTTATTTTTCCTTGTTGTACTCGGCTCTGGCAGGAGCCTGTAGGTACAGTATAGGACAAAAGGATGGGGATGGCAATTAAAAAGAGGCGTATTCCAATAAAGAGAGCGAACCTAGAAGGGAGGCAAAAGAGATGCGTTTTATTGAGAACGAGATTCTGGAACGTATTGGCTTTGATTTTTATTGCGACATTGCAAATAACATTGTCAAAGCCAGAGCAGAAATGGGATGGACCCAGAAGAAGCTGGCAGAGCAGTCAGGAATCAAACCCCATCGGCTGGTGGGAATTGAAAATGTAAAGATCCGGATCGATTTGGATGATTTGGAAAAGCTGTCAAAGGTCTTAAACAGATCAGTGGACTGGCTTCTGGATGCGGAGTTGGAGGGCGGCGGAAAAGAATGCCTTTATCTGGTTTGGCCGGACTCCAGTCCTGGTTTTAAACTTTACCAGAAAGCTACCAGTAAGCGAATGGCGTTCATGATATATGACAGAAAATTCAAGGAGTGCCATGTTGCATACAGCAGCGGGCGAGAGAGACATTTTGTACAACTTGTAGGAGTTCCAGTATCAACGGCAGAAATTCAGAAGAAGTTCAAAAAGCGTGTGACGGATGATTTGCCGATAGAACCGGATTGATTCGGGATGCCAATGCTCAGATGTCATTAGCTGAGTAGGGGGAATTCTGTTCGCAACAGAGGATGAGAAGGAGGTGTAAGAAATGAAAAGAACTGCATTTAAGAAAAAGCCATCATGGAGCTATTGCACGGCGGATTGGATAAACGAAATTAAGATTCGAACCAGTTGGACAAATGAAAAACTTGCTGGTGAGCTGGGAGTATCGCTGTCAACGCTCCATAATATTAAATCTGCGCCGTGGAAGGTGTCTGGGGCGTATGTGCTGCGGCTTCTGGAGATTCGCAATAATGTGATTGCAAAATATGAAAATGAAAGAAAAGTCGTGTAAGACCTGCCGGAGTTGCTGGCGGTGTATGGAATCCGATCGGGAATACCCGTGCAAAGATTATAAGAAGAAAGCGAGGAAGCGTAATGAGAAGAGAACTGAAATGCATGGAACTGAGAAGTCAGAACCAGCGGATCATTGAGGTGCTGGGCGAGGAACTGAGTAGAGCACAGGCAGATCTGCAGTTTGCTTGGCGATTAGCCTTTACCGGTCTGGCGATTGCAGCGGTGGCGACCGGGGCGATGGTGGCGATTGCACAGGCGGCGGGGATGTTCTAAATGAGAGAAAGAGAAATGGAGTTTTGCCCGTTCAGAACTGTGATGGAGACATTTCCAGCCGTACTTGTTGGACAAGGGGACGTTACACGGACGAGATTTGAATTATGCTTAAAAGAAAAATGCCCAGCGTTCCGTGTGATGAGGGGGGGCGAGAGCTGTTTGAGGCTGGAGAAGCAGTAAAGGCTGTTTTTGGCAGCAGGGGAAGGAGGACAGGAGTATGTCGAAGAGAGTCGAAGAAATCCTCAGAGGTATGCCACGGGAAGATCTGAGAGTCAGAGAAGATTACCGTGATGATGGATTACGCGTCAAGCTTGCGACGCATTACCTTATAGGCTATCTGGGGAATGAAACACCGGAAAACAACAGAGCTGTTTACAGCGGAAAGGAGATTGCGGAATTGCTGGAAAGCGTCTGCAATGGCATTGAATAAGAAAGATGAGCAGGAGAACCAACGGAACCAACCGTGCCGGGGCGATGGTAAACGCCAGCCGGTACACCGGTTATGGGAAACCAAAGAAAAAGACCGCCAGCTTGGCAGAGCTGAACGGTCACATTAATAAAAATATTAACAGCTTAATTATATCAAGAGATTCGGGAGGATGCAATGGTAAAAGCAACATTTAAAGGTAAAAGGGAGCCGATGGAGCTGGAGGGGGATATGATCCTTGGTACCACGATCCAGTATGATGCAATCAGAGATTCAGGGGCGTTTATCATCGGTGATGTTAAATTTTCAATTCTTCCGGGAGCCCTGGCAAGAATGGCGGCGGCGCTTCTGAAAACGTATTTTTCGGGAGAAGAGCTGGCGAAAGCATATGCAGATTTCTATATAGCATTTCTTGCAACTGTGGAAGTAGCACGGGAGGATTCTGATGAAGAAGAGACTGGCAAAGAAAATTGAGAAGATGCGCCGGAAGAAGATTCATGAGGCGCTGGAGATGGTGTTGGAGATCAATACCACGCAGGTAAGAAGTCAGGAGCTTACTGGACGCAAGCCTACGGCGTTCTTTTGGTTTTCGGGTCACGTAGCAGACGTAGATGTTATCGTGTATCAAAATGGATGGAGCTTTACACGCGGCGCGGAAGGACGTTGGAGTGCTCAAGCCTTCCTCGACCACGCTGGAGATATGGAGCGACTGCTGAAAGAGCTTGCGAAAAAGAAAAAGGAGTTACAGGATGCTGGAAAGATGTGACTGCTGCGGTGTTTACAGGGGAATGACCGGCACACCAGAAGCCGGGAAAGTAGTAAGAGTTGAAAATGCATACGCATATGCTAAAGAGCATTTGGATGAGATGCCGGAGGAGGACAAGAAAGAATTTGTTAGGTTCTTCTTTTCCGGCGACTGGACAAAGGAGGAAGATCATGCTGAAACCATATAGTGAACTCAGAAAAGTGGACATATCTCGATATTGCATGGAACGAGAAGGAATTAAATATTTAAATTGGGCGAAGTGCATTGACATTCTGCGCGAATACGGAGCAGAAGAGGTTTATTTTGAACCAATTCCAAACCCCAAAACAGGCGGAAGCCTTTATTATACTGATCTTGAATTTGAAGATAAGAGCGGAATTAGAAATCGTTGCTACGAAACTCGCATCAGAGTTGTAATTGATGGCAAGGAATACATCATGCAGTCACCGGTCATGAACGGAAGCAATCCTGTAAAGGACAACAGCATGAATCAACAGCGTGTCTGGAATAGCATGACGCGTTCGTTTGTGAAGTGTGTGGCAATTCACACTGGACTTGGTTTTGATTTGTGGCTCAAAGAGGAACAGAAGCCATTTGACAATGTTATTCCCGGGGACGAGCCTTTAGCAAGCAAAGCGCAGATACAAACCCTTAAGAATTTAGGTAAAAAGCATAAGGTAGATATGGAGTATTGGCTTGCATCTAATAATCGTGCATGGGATAGTCTTACAGGAAATGAAGCAGGAACCATGCTGAATGCTTTGAAGGCAAAGTACGGAGATGATTAAATGTGGAGAGCAAAGGAACTTTAATAGATGTGTCAAGGGATTGGAAGACTGGGCGGCTGCGGCTGACATTCGAATTTGAGTCAGATGTGGCGGCATCCATCGACGAAATCAAGGACAAAGTATTGCGGATCACGGTTAAACAATGGCGCGACAAACGGAGCTTGGATGCGAATGCGTATTACTGGGTGCTTCTATCGAAATTAGCGGAAGACCGTAAAATCTCAAAACCTCGGGCTCATAATACAATGTTACGGGATTACGGCCAAGTGGAAATAGTAGGAGGCTCCCGTTACTATGTGAGGATTCCCGATACAGACGAAGCTGAAAATGATGTAATGGAGCGAGAAATGTTTCATCTGAAGCCAACGTCGCAGGTGATCGAAGGAACAGACGGAATAAATTATCGAACCTACGTTATGCTAAAAGGTTCCAGCCGGTATGATAGTGCTGAAATGGCGCATCTCTTGGACGGCTGATAAGCGAATGCAAGCAGCTTGGTATTGAGACGGCAACGCCAGAAGAACTGGAGCGTATGAAACAGCTGTATGAGCAGAACAGGAGAAAAGATGAAAAGACTACATAGTGTTTTGACGGCTGATCTGGGGCACTGCATCATCACTGGAAGTAGCAACGTAGCAATCCATCATGTTTTTAATGGAGCCAACCGGAGCAGATCGGAGGCATATGGCTTTATCGTTCCGCTCCGCCCGGACTGGCATAACATGACGCCGTACAGCGTCCATATGAATCAAGAGTTCGACGAGAGCCTGAAACGCCGAGCACAGGAGTATTATGAAGCGCACATCGGCACCAGGGAGCAGTTTATTGCCGAGTTTGGCAAGAGTTATTTATAACGGTACAACAGCCACAGGGCTTGTACATAGCAACCCGTAGACAGCATCCTGGCACGCCTTACCGTGTTATATATTACCAACCTTTACAGGATGCCATTGGTTTACCGGGAGGGAGACCGACCCTCCCGCTCCGGAAGGGGGAAGCAAGTTGGCGAAGAAGAAAGTGACGCCGCAGATGGAGCTGTTTACCAGTGCATTATACAATGCATTGGGAGTAGGACATAAAAATGCGCAGACGCGCAAGGAGCTGTGTAAGCGCCTTAGATGTGATGATCGGATGCTTCGGGATGGAATAGAAGTTTTGCGGGCTGATTATGCAGTTTTGAATCGCGATGATGGAAAAGGTTATTATCTTCCAGAAGAAACGGATTCAGGGCGCGCAGACACAAAACGGTGGCATGAGCGGCAGGAACGTCGAGTACAAGCGATTCGCGCATCGCAGGCGGGAGCGCTTAAATTTATCGGAATGGGCCGAAGAGAACCTAAAGGCGTATATGGACAGCTCAGCATGTTCAGAGATGGAGGATAAGCAGGATGGGGAAGATGCAGAGAGAAAAAGGAAAACGCGGAGAGCGTGAGCTTGCTGGCATCCTGCGGGACTATGGATATAATTGCCGCCGGGGTCAGCAGTATTGCGGGACTTCCGGCGATGCGGATGTGATCGGACTGCCGGACGTACATATCGAGGTCAAGCGGGTGTAAGACCTGAGACTCCGGAAAGCGCTGCAACAGTCCTCCAGGGACGCCAGGGCGGGCGAGATTCCGGTCGTGATGCATCGCAGGAACCGGGAACCCTGGAAGGTATCCATGTGGATGGAGAACTTCCGCAAGATTTATTCGGATGATGTTTTTGACGATTTAAAGCCATGCATTCGGGGTGGCATTGTGACCCTGCTGCTGGATGCGTGGATCTGCTACTACAGGGACTGGCAGGCAGGAAAGGAGATGGGCTTAGATGGCAGATAAAAAAAGTTTTGTAATGTATGAGAGCTGGGGAGCAGCCATTGAAAAAATGAATAATGAGCAGGCTGGCGAACTCATCAAAGCTATCTATGCCTTTCAGAAGAATCCGGACGTAGTACCGGAGGATCCTGCTATTGCATTCGTATTCGAGATTATCAAACAGAAGCTCGAAGAAGACAATAAGCGCTATGAAGAAGTGTGTGCTGCCAGATCCGAAGCAGGGAAGAAAGGCGGAAGACCAAAAGCAAATGCTTCTGATAAAAAGCAAATGGTTTCTGAGGAAAGCAAAAAAAGCAAATGCTTTTCTGAAAAAGCAAAAAAAGCTGATAATGATAATGAGTATGATAATGATTTAAAAGAAAACACCCTAGAGGGTGTAAAAGAAAAGCGCTTCGCGCCGCCCACCCTGGAGAATGTGAGTGAATATTGCCGGGAAATGGGTTATACGAACGTGGATGCAGCACGCTTTATTGACTTTTACACCAGTAACGGCTGGATGGTCGGTAAGAATCGCATGAAGGACTGGAAAGCAGCGGTTAGAAATTGGGACAGGAGAGAAAAGAATCCGCAGAGGCAGGATGGGGCCGCCGAAGTCTCCAAGAAGAACCGCTTTCACAACCTGGAAGAGCATGGTTACGACTACGATGCGATGGTGTGGGGCATGGTGGGCGCAGCGGCGCAGGGCGAGGCTGGAAGCGCTGTGGAACCCGGTACGGGATGAAGGGAGTTAGAGGACGATGAAAAGCATGGATGAACGGTATGCGCTTATCCGTAAGGCACTCACTGGTGGCAAAAAGATGCTGCTCCAGAAGATTGCAGCTGCAATCGATGAGGATAAATCGAGAACAAGAACGGCGCTGGAGAGAATGTGTGAGCTCGGGCAGGTCTACCGGGAGGGCGGCGGACTGCGTGGAATTAAAGCAGTCTATTTTCTGGCACCAGTGCTGGAAGTACAGACAGAAAGTCAGGACAAGGCAGAAGTATCGACAGAACCAGAATGCCAGGCTAAAAAGAAAAACCCAGATGCCGCGGGCGGAATCTGGGCGAGCGACATCGACAAGATGAGAGAGCGGGTGCAGGTAGGCGATACGGTCACAGTCCAGGTGTCGGACACGATCGAGAAATCGCTGACATTGCACCGCAAGGTGAAAGTGATCAGCAAGCACCGGCATCTGGTGCGGGTTACTGGCGGGCACAGTATTACATACGCGGATTTGGTAATGTTTGACCGCGGAGTCGAGCCAGACTGGCGGTAAAAGGAGGTCAGAACGATGATGATTGAGAAAATCGGTACGCCTGCCATGCTGGAGCAGATGGCAGAAGAAGCAGCGGAGCTGGCACAGGCGGCGCTTAAGCTGGCGCGGGTGTTAAGAGCGGAAAATCCGACGCCTGTGACACTAGAAGAGGCAAAAATGAATCTGACGGCGGAATTTACAGATGTGCAGCACTGCGCCGGAGAATTAAAACTGGAAACTGACTGGCGGCAGATTGACGCGAAAAACCGACGTTTTAAACAGCGCATGGATGAGATAGTGCTGAATAAGGAGAGAGCCCGGATCCGCGATGAAATCCTCGAGGAAGTGAAAGAGATGGGCGGTTGCGATGCATCGGATGAGTTCTCGAAAGGCTTTGATGCTGCGTGTGATGTGATCGCGGAAAAAGTTGCAGGAAGGTAGGTCATAGAATGAAAAAAATCGAAGATATATTAAACAGCGAGCGGATTTGGGGGCACACCATCGTATTTCCGGTTCATAGCGCATGGATCAAACTTCCTGATTGTGGGACGTGCAGTGTGATATGGAGTGAAAACGAGGACGGAATGGAGCATGTATCCGTGTCTCCGAAGAAAAAGTTCAGAGTTCCCACTTGGGACGATATGTGCGTGCTGAAAGACGTCTTTTTCGAAGATGAGGAAGAAGCCTATCAGATCCATCCGAAAAAGAGTGAATATGTCAATGCTGTGGAGAACTGCCTGCATCTTTGGAAGCCGAAGGGGCATGAAATCAATGAGTTAATAAGCAAGGGGGAAGTATGAGCGAAAAATGCAATAGAGCGTGCTGGAACTGCTGGTATGATGAGTTTTGCGACTGGCATCCGGCGGGGGATGAAGATGCGTGCGAGGAGTACATAGCAGATGAAGAGGGTTAAGTGGCTAGATAAAGAGTGTAATAGCTGTGGTGCGCGCCTGAATAGCTGGGATGCCAGAATATCCAAGACACTGGCGTACAAATACCCATGTTGCGAAAAGTGCATCGCAAAAGAATATGACAAGACGCCGGGGGAGCTGCGGGAGCAAATGGAAAACTTTTTCGGGATGCGTCCTTGCCAAGGGATTTAAAGAAGGTGGAAAAGTGGCGGAGTACAATCTTTTGACACAAGCCCTTCTGGCAGCAGGATACACCGTGGACAATTTCCCGACAGACAAGGTTAGGCTGCCCGGTGGATGTTATGGTAAAAGCCCACTGGAGAACATTTATGGGGGTTTTGAATATGTCCGTGGATATAGTGATAATTTTGTCTACAAAACAGGTTGCGGCTTGTATGTAAAGGGCAGAAATGTGATTGGAAACATGTCAACGGCTGGAATTGACTGGTGCTATGAAAACGATAACCCTGTTATAAGATGTCCGTATGACAAGCCAGATTGTCCACAAAACGATCCAAAGTTGTATGGAACGCAAGGCGGCGGACTGTGTATACAGTGCTGGTGCGTATGCCATCGAACAAAGGATGATTATAGTTACAACGCCAGTGTTGAGAAAAAGAACGACGAGCGTCTGGAAGAAGAAAAAAGAAAATATAAGGAGCTGGTCGAAAAACATCATGGGCGGGTGTGCAGAAATCATGCATATTATAACGAACGCGCAAGAGAATGGCATATCAACTATAGACCTGAACGGTGCACGCACTGGTGCGAAAGAAACTATGGCTTTTGTCCGATACTTGGCAAAGAACTGGACAAGAAAAAAGGCAATGTATATTACGACCTGAAAAAAAGTGGCAGGCGACGCGAAGGAGAGCAGCTATCCTTGTTCGACGGCGAAGAGTGGGCGACCATCACAAAAGGATTGAAGGTATTTGATAAGCCTGTCAGCCTAGATATCTGCCGGGCGTACATAAAAGTGCAACGGGATGAGATCTTGGAGAAGTGGGAAATGAATAACGCCTTCTATCGCTTGATAGATAAGAGCCTAAAAGCAGAAGTCCTCAATGTCCGGGCAGCCAGGACGGAAGCACGGGATTTGATGCAGGATTTACAGGATATCCAGAATGGAATCACTGTATACCACGAATCAGATTTGCAAAAGTCCGAGCAAACGAGGAAGAAAGAGCAGCGGCAGCAGGCGCAGGAAAAGAAAATCGAGAGATTGGAAAGGAAACTGATCGCCTTTGGATATGAGAATTTACAGACCGTAGACCAAATGCGAGCTGACAAATGGCTGAAGCCGGAACGTCTGGAAGAGCTGGAAGAAATCAGACAGAAGCGGGCGGTAGAAGAGAAAAATCAACCTGTTCAAATGAGTATGGCGGATTTTATGAAGTGAGGAGACGGAACAACGATGATTAACGGAGAATTGATAGTAGATAACTTTGCTGGGGGCGGCGGGGCAAGCACCGGCATCGAAGAAGCGACAGGGTACTGTGTAGATATCGCGATCAATCATGATCCAGAGGCGATCAAGATGCATAAGGCAAATCACCCGTACACGAAGCATTACTGCGAGGATGTGTGGCAGGTAGATCCGGTCAAAGTATGTGGCGGGCATCCGGTGGCGCTGGCGTGGTTTTCTCCAGATTGTAAGCATTTCAGCAAAGCAAAGGGCGGGAAGCCAAAGGACAAGTTTATTCGCGGTCTGGCGTGGGTTGCTGCCGCTGGGCAGGTCTGGTACGTCCACGCGTGATAATGTTGGAGAATGTCGAAGAGTTTAAGACGTGGGGACCGCTGGGGCGTCGGAAGCATCCGATCAAGGCAAAGCAGGGAAAAACGTTTCATAAATTTATCCAGCAGCTTACTGATTTGGGATACGAAGTGCAGTTCCGGGAGCTGGTGGTGGCAGATTATGGAGCTCCTACCATGCGGAAGCGGTTCTTCCTGATTGCGCGATGCGATGGCAAGCCGATCGCATGGGCGCGACATACCCACGGACCGGCAGACAGCCCGGAGGTAAAAGCTGGCTTGCTGAAACCTTATGTGGGGGCGTATACACAGCTGGATTTTTCACTCCCATGTCCGAGCATCTTCGATAGCGCTGAAGAAATTAAAGAAAAGTACGGAATCCGGGCGGTGCGTCCGCTGGCGAAGAAGACAATGGATCGCATTGCCCGTGGAATCAAGAAATTCATTCTGGATAACCCGGAGCCGTTCTTGATCCAGTGCAATCATGGCGGCGAACGTAAACCGGGGGATATCCGGCAGCCAATGCCGACAATTACGGGAAAGCATGGTTTTGGAGTCGTTGAGCCAAAACTTGCCCCGATTATTGACAAAGCATATGGCGGGAACTATTCCGGCGCGGGGAGTAGAGTAAACGATCCGATAGATACTATTACGACGGTCGATCACAATCGACTTGTGGAGGCAACGCTGGCACCGTGTATTATGTGCAACAACGAAAATAATGTCGGAAAAGATATAAGAAGTCCGCTCCCGACAATAACAACCGGAAATCGAAATTTTGTGGCTGCGCCGATACTGATTCAGTACCATACGGAAACGACGCAAAATGAAACGCGTGGTCAAGGAATAGAAGATCCGCTTATGACGGTAGATGGTTCGAACAGATACGGTCTTGTTACATCGTTTATCAGTAAATTTTATAAGAGCGGTACCGGACAAGATATAAGGGAGCCATTACATACAGTGACGACCTCCCCGGGGCATTTTGGAGAGGTGCGGGCGTTTTTGACGAAGTATTACGGTGCCGGTACTGGGCAGGACATAAAAGCGCCGCTTGATACTATCACAGCACAGGATCGCTTTGGACTGGTAACGATATATGGTACTGAATATCAGATTGTGGATATCGGACTGCGGATGCTGGAACCGAAAGAGCTATACGGCTGCCAGGGATTTCCGGACGACTACATCATCGACCGGGACTGCGACGGGAAGCCATATCCGAGAGCGGAGCAGGTACGGCGTTGCGGGAACGCTGTGTGTCCGCCGATACCTACGGCACTGGTGCGGGCGAATCTGAAAGAGTTATGCGTTGCGAAGAGGCTGCCAAACTGCCGGGCGGATCGTCTGGGCGAGGATGCGAGCGGGCAGTTAAGGTTCGCGTAGGAAAATAGAGGGAGGTGGTACCGTTGGACAAACGGATATTGGAGCAGTACATAGATGCCTGCGCCCAGGTCAAGGAGACAAAAGCAGAGCTGGAAAAGATTAGGAGAGCAAAAAAACGGCAAGAGCAGGATGTTGTCAAAGGCTCATCACATGATTTTCCATATACGATGCAGACGTATCGGATTGAGGGACTTGCGTATGCATCAATGCAAGAGCCAGGTGCAGAGGATCGTCTGGAAGAAGTGTTAAAAGAGCGCCTGCGGAATGCGGCGCGGATTAAACAGGACGTGGAAGTGTGGATCAATACGATTCCGGTGCGGATGCAGCGTATTATCCGATATCGGATTTTTGAAGGAATGACATGGGAGCAGGTAGCTATACGCATGGGGCGCGGGGCGACTGAAATTAGCATGAAAAAAGAGTATTCGAGATTTATGGGATAAAAATAAATTTTGTCACGAATGTCACACATGTCACGAATCAAAGTGGTATAGTGTATCATGAAGCTAAAGGCTTATAGCTGACAGCTTCAACGGACACGCTTGCAAGAGCGTTGAATGCTCCTCCGTATGTACTTCAACCCCACTGGACAGTGACCCGGCGGGGACCCCCTGGGGCGTAGCTCAGTCGGTTAGAGCAGCTGGCTTATATCCAGCGTGTCGAAGGTTCGAGTCCTTCCGTCCCGATTTGGCGGTTGTTTGGCGGAACAGCACGCCGATCCACTTGTTTTGTGGTTCATGGTAATAAATATCCTTTCGAGATAGCACCTGTCGCGAGATGGGTGCTTTTCTTTTGTCAGAATATGAGGTATGATGAAAGAAAAGAGAGGGGAAAATTATATGGATTACTTGGATAAATTATTTAGTCAACATGTTTTTATTTACAAAATCAGTGGCAAGTATTATGCGTTTGGAATTCGAGTTTGTGCTGAATGTAAAATGAACATCCCGGCATTGGAACTAAGATATAATAGATATTGTAAAGCATTTAATGAATCTGTGTCTCAGCATGAAGCAAATGACATTTTCAAGAAATTAAAGTTTATTGCAGAATTTGTGAGGGACAAGGCGGGCGAATGTGAGAAACCCAAAGAAGAAATAAAAGAATTTAATTTCAATGATTTAGAAATGAAAGAATTGAAGAATCAAGTTGAGAAGTATGCTGAGTTTTGGAAAAAATATAAATTATATGAGTTTTCACAGGCATAAATGCATATTTGAATATTAAAGGGTCGCCCAGCGTGGCTCTTTTCTTATCCCCAAAAACAAACACGATTGAGAGGTGGTGGTATGGCAAGAGCGCCGGACGCCAGAGTAGATCAGGCGAAAGAATTATATCAGCAGGGCAAGAAGCTGGTTGAGATATCGGCGCAGCTTGGAGTACCAGAAGGAACCGTCCGCAGGTGGAAACACACCTACGGATGGGATGGCGAACGTTCGGGAAAGAAAAGCGAGCGTTCGAAAAAGAAGAACGAACGATCGGAAAGAGTAAAGAAAGCGGTTGCAGAGGAAGTGGGACAGGTTATAGAAAACCCTGACTTGAATGACAAGCAACGGCTTTTTTGCTTGTATTACGTTCGATGCTTCAACACTACAAAAGCCTACCAGAAAGCGTACGGTTGTGATTATGCAACGGCGGCATCTGTCGGATATAGATTGTTGGCGAAAGATGGAGTTAGAGCCGAAATCCAGCGCTTAAAGCAGGCGCGCCTTAACCGGGAGCTTCTGGATGAGTCTGATATCTTCCAGAAGTACATGGATATCGCGTTCGCGGACATTACCGATTATGTCGAGTTCGGGCGGGAAAAGGTTCAGGTCATGGGAGCGTTCGGACCAGTTATGATAACGGATGAGGAAACAGGGCAGAAGGTACCAGTTACCAAAGTCATCAATACAGTTCGCTTTCGGGAGTCCTGCGATGTGGACGGCAGCATCATTGCCGAAGTTAAGCAGGGTAAAGATGGGGCGAGCGTAAAGCTGGCTGACCGCATGAAAGCGCTGGAATGGCTGGCGGCTCATATGGACTTAGCCACTGACGAACAGCGGAGCCGGATGGAGCATTTGAAAGCCCAGACCGATAAGATAACTGGACAGGGACAGGAGATAGAAGATCTGGATGAGATAGAGGGTGAGATTTATGGCGAGTAAGGTTGTCAAAAAGAAAACCATAGAATTTAACTTCTCGGAAAAGCATAAGGAGTACATCCGAAAGTGCCGCGAATGCTCTTACAATGTGGCGGAGGGTGCGGTTCGTGCCGGTAAGACGGTGGATAACATTTTTGCTTTTGCTCATGAGCTCAAGACAACACCGGATAGAATCCACTTAGCGACTGGATCAACGGTCGGCAACGCCAAACTGAATATTGGGGTTTGTAATGGCTTGGGCCTGGAAGGAATCTTCCGCGGTCAATGCCACTGGGGCAAATACAAAGACAATGAGGCTTTATTTGTCAAGGGACCATCGACACGCTGGCAACAGAAGATAGTTATCTTCGCAGGTGGCGGCAAGGAAGACAGCTACAAGAAGATCCGAGGCAACTCTTACGGAATGTGGATTGCCACGGAGATCAACCTGCATCATGATAAAACCATCAAAGAGGCGTTTAACCGTCAGTTGGCGGCGAAACGCTTAAAGGTCTTTTGGGACTTAAACCCGGATAACCCGCGTGCTGCCATCTACTCAGAGTACATTGACCGATACCAGAAGCAGCAGGAGGCGGGGGAGTTCCCTGGTGGATACAACTACATGCATTGCACCATCTACGATAACATCAACATCACGCCGGAACGTCTGCATGAGATTGAGAGCCGATACGATATTAATTCGATTTGGTATCTTCGGGATATCAAGGGGATGCGCGTGGTGGCAACGGGTCTGATTTACCGCCGTTTTGCAGATGCTATCAGCACAGGATCCAGCACATTCGAGATTCAGGGCAAGCCAACGGACCTCATGGAGATCAATCTGGGGATTGACTTCGGTGGCAGCGGGTCGGGGCATTCATTCACGGCTACCGCCATTACAAGAAGTTACCACAATGTGGTGGTGCTTGCATCGGAGTGGATTCGATGCAAGGATGAGTCGGGCAACCAGATAGAGATAGATCCTCAGATGCTGGGAGATATGTTCTGTAACTTCGTCCAGAAAGTCTTAGGGCAGTACGGCTATATTACGACGGTTTATGCAGATAGCGCAGAGCAGACGCTGATCGCAGGCATCCGGAGCAGTCTCCGGCACAACGGACTCGGTTGGATTCGGGTCGAGAATGCGCTGAAAGCTCCCATCAATGACCGAATCAACGCGGTGCTAATATTGATGGCGCAGGGGCGCTTTTGGTATGTTGAGGGAGAGTGCAACAGTCTGGTAAATGCGCTGTGCACAGCAGTGTGGGACCCGAAGGAACTGACAAAGAATGTCCGGTTGGATGATGGTACCAGTGATATCGACTCACTGGATAGTTTTGAGTACACATTGGAGCGGCGGATCAGCAGCTTATTAAATATGGGTGATGAAAAATGAATTATACGAAAATGTATGAGGCATTGCGGAAAGTCCTCGGAAATGAGCAGATTGATTTTGCCATGTCCGGACGGAGCAGTGCCTTAATTGAATTGTGGTCCCGGATGTACGAAGAAAAGGCTCCCTGGCTGCATAACACAGACAATGCCAACATTCCGGCGACGATAGCGGGAGAGATTGCAAGACTTACTACGCTGGAGCTGCAGAGCAAGGTGGAGGGAAGTCCAAGGGCTGAATGCATGGATGCGGTTTATCAGCAGGTGCTTGGAAAACTCCGAGTACAGACAGAATATGCGTTTGCGAAAGGCAGTATGGTGTTTAAACCGTACATCACACCTGACGGAACCATCGCGGTCCAGTATATCCAGGCGGATATGTTTTTCCCACTTGATTTTGACTCCGAAAAAATGACGCGCTGCGCATTTTTGGATCAGTTTCGGAAGGGCAATGAAATTTACAGCCGCATCGAACTGTATAGTCTGAGTGGGGATGTGCTCTCAATCAAAAACCACGTCTTTATAGCACGGACGGAGGGAATATTGGGGACGGAGGTTCCGATCGGCACGGTGCCAAGATGGGCGGAACTGGCAGAAGAAATGCAGTTTTCAGGGATCCAGAAACTTCCGATCGGGTATTTTACCGTACCGCTTGGAAATAACAGAGATTCCGGCAGTCCTCTGGGCGTGTCGGTGTATTCGCGGGCGATCAAGCAGATAGAGGATGCGGATCGGCGGTACATGCAAATCAACTGGGAGTATGACAGCAAGGAGACAGCGGTACATATCGCTCAGAGCCTGCTTAAATACAATCCAGATACAAACAGCTATGAGTATCCGGGCGGCAAGGAACGTCTGTACAGGGGCGTCGAATATGCCGCTGGCGCGCAGGACAAGCCGCTTCTGGATGTCTTTTCTCCGGCTATCCGCGACACAGCGTACTACAATGGCTGGAATCAACAGATGCGCCTGATTGAGTTCCGGTGCAATCTGGCTTACGGCACTTTGTCAGATCCAAACAACACGGACAAGACGGCAGAGGAAATCAAAGCCAGCAAGCAGCGATCTTATGATTTTATTTCGGATTGCCAGAGAGCTTTGCAGAAAGCGCTGACAGATTTGGTTGACGCGATGGCATTCTGGTGCGACATCTACCATCTGTGCCCTGCCGGAGACTATCATCTGTCCTTCCAGTGGGATGATTCCATCGTAGTTGACGCCAAGGCCGAGCGCGACAACGATCGCGCCGATGTGGCGATGGGTGCGATGGCTCTGTATGAGTACCGAATGAAGTGGTACGGAGAAACCGAAGAGGAAGCCAAAGCTGCAATCAGTGAAATCAGCAGCACAGGGGAAGTGATTGAGTGACGCAGGGAGAACTTGAAAAACTGGCGCTGAAAACTGGAAATCTGTTTTCAGAATTGGAGATCCGGATCATGTCGGATGTTGCCAGGCGAATCAAAGACGCAGGCTTTTCGACCGCTTCGTCTGACTGGCAGATCCGGAGGTTGGAGGAACTCGGGAAGGCAGAATCAGAAATAAAAGACTGGGTGCAGGAAACACTGCAGAAGAGTGACGAGGAAATGGAACACATTTTTTCAGATGAAGTGTATGAGCAGTATTATCAGCACTCCAGAGCCTACAAAGCATCCGGCGTCAAGATGCTGCCGTTCGAAGAGAACACGCCGCTCATCCGACTGACCGAAGCGGTCAAGTCTCAGCTTTCGGGAGAATATAAGAATATCGCCGGTTCAATGGGCTTCGCGATTCGCGGACCTGATGGACGTATACAGGTATCGCCGCTTATGACGTTCTACCGCTCCACGCTGGATAATGCTGTTCTGGATATACAGTCTGGCGGTTTTGATTATGGCACTGTCCTCAAACGGACTGTTAGCCGCATGACAAACTCGGGGCTGCGTTGGATTGATTATGATTCAGGCGTTCACAGCCGCGTAGATGTAGCGGCCAGAAGGGCAGTTATGACCGGCTTCCGGCAGGTGCAGGGCAAGATAAATGAGCAGGTGGCAGCAGACCTCGGGACAAACACTTATGAGGTGTCCTATCATGTGGGCGCCCGTCCGTCGCATCAGCCTGGCAAGGGCGTGTCTGGACAATGGAGCAGCTACAGAGCGTTTGCGGGCTTGGTACCGTGACGGGTCTGCATGGAGCAAACTGCTATCATGATTACAGCCCGTTTATTCCTGGCGTGTCCACGCGGACATACACCGACGATCAGCTGCAAGAGATGCTAGACGAGGAAAACACTCCGAAAGATTACTACGGCAAGTCTTACACCACTTATGAGGCGTTACAGGAACAGCGTAAGATGGAACGGAATATGCGGGCGACCCGGCAGCAGGTGAAGCTGTTGCAGACGGGCGGCGCGGATGAAAAGGATGTTATTCTCAAAAAAGCCAAGTATCAGGGACAGTTGCAGAAATATGCTGATTTTTCAAAGACAATGCATCTGCCAGAGCAGAAGCAGCGGATCACACAAGATGGTCTGCGCGGGCGGTTTACACCAACAAAGACAGAACAGAAAAGGCTTGAAGAGTCGGAGAAAAATGATAAAATAAAGGCAGGTATAAAGCAAGCCGGAATGAGGGGAGAAATCACATTGAATCCAAGCATTCCGGATGTTAGTAAGCTGTCGTTTGATGATGCTCATGTAAACAAAGAAAGAAACCACGGCGTGACGGAATTAGAAGCTAAAAGTTATATTCAGAATGCGTTGTTTTCGACAACAAAATGGAATGGAGCATTTACGAATTATTACAGTGATAAAGGTGCGGCTTTTGTTAATAACGAGAACAATTCTATCAGAACAGCGTTTAAGAGAGAGCAATACGATGATGCTGCTGAGGCAGCGATGGAGGTGTTAAAGCATGGAGGCGCCTGATGTTGTATTATGTCCATTGGTGGATGTAGAAATAGAAAATATTGATTGTATTGAAAACTCAGATGCGGTAGATGGGATCATAAAGAAAGAAACTGTCCCGTTAAGATTTAAGAAAAAATCCGACTGGGAAACAATATGTAAGAATTGCAAGTGGCATGGTTATTGATTTGTGGTGGCAGAATGATATGGCAATAAAAAAACTTAGCTGTCCGTTAATGGATACGGAAATTGATGAAGGAATATGCTATGACATCCACATGAATGTGGAAGGGCTGGCACCAGAATGGACAATTCCCGAGAAGGTGTTAGAAACTCCAGATTATAAAAAAATATGCTTGCAATGTCCGAACCATAGGGACGATTAAATACCACCCGTCAGCAGATAGGTGGTATTTTTATAACCAAAATCAGTTATCAGCACGCAGAAATGCGTGTTATTTTTATACTCTTTTGGCGTGGCTGCCGTAAAAGCCTACTTTTAAGATGGACGGCTACCCATCGCAAAAAGCCGAGAAAGGAAGCAGCATGGCAATTTTTAAGACTGAGACACTCAAGGAAAAAGGACTGACGCAGGAACAGATTGATTATATCATGGCGGAGGCTGGAAAGCAGGTGAACTCCCTGACAGCGGAGAGGGACGGCTATAAGAATCAGCTTGCGACCGCGCAGGCATCCCTGAAAGCGATGGAGGGCATCGATGCAGCGGGACTCCAGACCAAAATCAATGAATTATCCGAGCAGATGAAGGGCAAGGATGCGGAGATCGAGAAAATCAAATCTGATTATGCGTTTGATGCGGCGGTCAAGGAGGCGATCCGGAAGGCATCCGGCAAGAACGAGCGCGCGATCATGGCGCTTCTGGATGTGGATGGCTTAAAGGCATCGAAGAATCAGACACAGGACATTGACGCGGCTCTGGCAGCGGTTAAAAAGGATAATGATTACCTGTTTGGCAGTTCTGCGCCGGTTCCGAGAGTGGTAAGCAGCACATCAGCATCAATAACGATGCACAGACAAAGAGAGAACAGGCGAACGAAGCACTGAGAAACCTGTTCGGAAAAGGAGAGTAAAATATGGCAGTAAATATCACAGATAGATCAGCAGTTGAAGCTTTAATTCGTGAGCAGATTGTATCTACCATCTTCCAGGATGCACCGAAACAGTCCGCATTCATGGGAATGGCGCGCAAGCTTCCAAATATGACATCCAAGCAGACCCGTATCCGCGTTCTGGACTTCCTTCCGACCGCATACTGGGTGGATGGCGACACCGGGATGAAGCAGACTTCTATGCAGGCATGGGATAATGTATATCTGACTGCGGCAGAGCTGGCGGTTATCGTGCCGATCCCGGAGTCTGTATTTGATGATGCCGAGATTGATATTCTGGGCGAGATTACCCCAAGAGTCAATGAGGCAATCGGTCAGAGAGTCGATGCGGCAATTATCTTTGGCGATAACAGACCGAGAGAGTGGCAGGCAGATATCATTACCCTGGCGCGTCAGGCTGGGAACAATGTTTCCCCATCTTCCGGTAAGGACTACTACGATCTGACACTCGGAGAGGGCGGTGTATTCTCTAAAGTTGAGGATGATGGCTATGCGGTAACCGGAGCAATCGCCCCGATGACGTTCAAGTCCAAGCTGAGAGGACTGCGTGATTCAAACAAGCAGCCGATTTTCACACATAATATGCAGGATTCCAGCAAGTATGCGCTGGATGGCGTACCGATCCAGTTCCCGGAGAACGGTTCCTTCATGCCGGATATCGCACAGCTGGTTGTCGGCGATTTCTCCAAGGCTGTTTACGCGATTCGCCAGGATATTACCGTAAAACTGCTGACAGAGGGTGTTATCCAGGATCCGAATACGAAGGATATCGTTTATAACCTGGCACAGCAGGATATGATTGCGCTTCGTGTAGTATTCCGCATGGGCTGGGCGCTCCCGAATCCGGCAACCCGCCTCAATGAGGATCGTACCGGCTGCACATTTGCTTATCTGGAGCCGGGCACTCCGGCTGTTACCCAGAAGGTAACCTTTACGGTAACGGATGGCAAAGAGTCCAGCCCGACGGCCTATGAGGATGTCCGTATCAACGTAGATGGTGCGATCCTTAAGACGGATTCGGCTGGTAAAGCGGAGTTTAACCTGAGAAAAGGCACCTATGCGGCAAAGATCACGAAGAAAGGCTTTGTTCCGGTAACAGAGACGTTCACAGTTGACGCTTCTGCCGTAAACAAGGCAATCACTCTGGTAGCGCAGGCCTAGTAAGGAGCTGATGCAATGGCTTATGTAACACGGGACTATTACATTTCCGGATATCTGCAGGGGCGTTCCCCTGCAGTGCCGGATACAGACTTCCCGTTTTGGGAAAAGCAGGCGGAACGAATCATAGACAGCTGCACATTCGACCGAATCAAGGCGAATATCAGCCTTTTGACGGAGGATGTGAAAGATTGCACCTGTGAGCTGACAGAACTGCTCTATCGGGCGGACAAGGCTTCGCAGAGCACATCTGATTTTGGCGGTCCGTTGACATCGTATTCCAACGACGGAGAATCCGGCACGATTGACCTGTCACGGTCGATTTACACCGAAGAGGGGAAACAGAAAAAGTGCCGGGAGATCATCTGCCGGTATCTGGGAAATACGCCACTGCTTTATCGGGGGGTGTGAGAATGAACCCGAATTACAATCAGATAATTACAGTCTTCCGGAAGGTTGGAACGGCGTGGAGCAAGAGTGTGTTCGAGCAATGTTTTTGGAAGTCTGGGATCACTGTGGTTCAGAATGATACTGAAGCATCGCAGACGAACACCTACACAGTACGTATTCCTCTGGAAGCGGCCGGAAGCGATTTTTCGGCGTCTCCGGGGGATGTAGTAGTGTTAGGCGAATGTGCGGACGAGATCACTGGAAAAAGCCCTAACACGGCGGCGGAAGTCCTGCGCCGGAATAAGCCGAATGCGTTTCTTGTCAGCGCATATTCAGACAACACCGCCTATCGGATGGCGAAGCACTACAGACTGGGGGGCTGATGATGGATGTCGAAATCAAATGGAATAAAACATCGGATCAGATTGCCAAAGAGAAAACAAGGGGCAATGATGGTCTTCTGTTTCTCGCCAACGAAGCAAAACGGCTGATGGATCCGTATGTTCCGGCTGACAGCCTGGCACTTGCCCAGAATGTCAGCGTCCATGTAGAGGGAGACACTGGTGTGATTGAGTATCAATCGCCATATGCTCATTACCAATACAAGGGCGTGGCATACGGTCCGAACTATCCGCTGATGGATGGCGGCGCTGTGATGGGATATTATTCCCCACCACACAAGTCCTCCACCGGAAAGAAGCTGAAATACAGCCATTTCCGCCATCCGCAGGCTACATCCGAATGGGACAAGGCTATGATGAGGGCGCGCAAGAGCGATCTGGTGCGGGCACTGGAAAACTATCTCGGAGGTAAGTGACATGACAAAGCATGATGCAGTGGCGGCGTTCTTCCAACCAAAAGCCGAGGAGCTGGCGGGTCAGTACCTGGAATTTAACTATTCGGATGATTACAGCGGCATTTCGCTGGTAACAAACTATTCGGACAAGCTGCTTAAAAAGTATCTTTGGGGGTCTGAAAAAGAATATGGTTTCTCGATTATAATTGTGCAGCCGTATTCGACCGATACGGACGATCTGAACCTCACGGCGATGAATTTCGCCCAGGCTTTCATGGATTGGCTGGAAGAGCAGAATAAAAAGCGGAACTATCCGGAATTTCCGAATAGTTGCCAGATAAAGAAGATGGAGACGCTCCAGAATATGCCAAATCTGGCGGGCGTCAATGTAAAGGAAGGAATGGCGCGGTACATGGTACAGTGCCGGATTGTCTATTTTGAGAAAGGAGACAAGCGATGAAAATTAGTGAATTAATGGCAGGCGTAACGCCGAACGCGTCCTATGAAGGCTGGGTAACGGCAGATGACTGGGTACTGGCGATTGATACCAAGCCGTCAGAGGGAGTAACTACAGAAGTAAAAAATTATGAGGTTGTGCAGATGGGTGTCGAGGGTCTGGATGCGAATCTTAACCCGGTAACGTCAGAAAAAACCTATATCCGTGCCGGAAAATCTACCCAGAAGACTGGAACAGCAAGATCCTTTGCGGTATCTGGTGATCGTTATATTGGCGATCCAGCGCAGGATTTCATGCTGTCCCATGCGATGAAATATGCGAAAGGTAACGCAGCGGTAACGAATTATGTGTACTTCTGTATGCTCAATGGTAAAGGTGAGAAAGGTCAGGTGTCCGTAATCGTCAATTCAGAGGGTGGCGGCAATGCGGGAGAATCATCGTCCATCGATGTCAACCTGCAGAAGATTGGGGCAGAACCGGCGGAGTATACGTATTCGGCAGAATAGGAGGATGAAAGATGCAGATCAGAGGTAGAGAAGTAGATTTTAGGATTACCCGTTTAAAGGATGCGGCGGCAATGGAAAAAGCCCTTGACCACATGGCTGAAAGCGAGAAGAAAATCAACCGCAAGGGGAAACTCACAGAAATCATGTCAGCCACTATCGAAATGTTCCGCAATTTTGTGAAAGAATCTACCGGAGAGGATGTCCTCGAAGACTGCGACGATGTGGAAGAAGCAAAAAATGTCTACATCGAGATGCTTTGCGAGGTTTCAAAGCAGAAAGAAGAGGCGCTCGGCTTTTCGATGGATAAAATCAAATGATGAAATGGTCTGTAACTTTTGACAGGCTCCCCAGTACGGCGACTATTGGCGGAGTGGTGTATGATGTAGCCTTTGGTTATCGGACGATGATGGCAGCAGAAATAGAAATGTTCCGGCAGGATATTAGCGATGAACAGAAGATGCTTAATGCGCTGAATCTGTTCTACGTTCGAAATATCCCGCCGGATCTGGATGCTGCGGTAGATTATATGCTGTGGTTCCATCGAGGCGGAGAACCAGCGCGGAAAGGTGGCGGTTCCAAACGTCGGACGACGCGGCGGGGATATTGCTTTTTAAAGGATGCTCCGCTGATTTATGCGGCATTCCGGCAGCAGTACGGCATCAATCTCAGGCAGACGCTGAACGACTCCCTGCATTGGTGGGAGTTCCTGGCGATGTTTGAGGCACTGGACGAAAACACCCGGATGGCGAAAGTCATGTACTGGCGGACCTGTGATACCAAAGGAATGGGAAAAGAGCAAAAAGCGTATATCAAGCAGATGCGGACACTTTATTCCCTGGAAGAGCCGCAGGCAACGATGGATAGCCGGTTGAGACTGGCAAAGCGTAACGCAGATATGCGGGCGTATGTGAAAAGAAGGATGGAAGAATGCCAAAACGGGTAAAGTGCCCTTACTGCGGTTATTCCATGCTTATTTTTTTTTCTGAAAAATCAGATTGTCATGGGATAACCGTACCGTGTAAAGGGCGGAATTGTGGAAAAGAATTTGAAATTAAGATAAAGAATGGAGAGCAAATCAAGTAGAGCCATTATGAGCCGATGATTTCTCTCACTGAAAAGTGAGGTGGAATAAATGGCTTATGATGGAACTGTAAAGATTGGCACAGAGCTGGACGGCAGCGGGATAAAAAAAGGACTGCAAGAGACAGAGAAGTCGGCAAAAAAGACTTTTGAAGAACTTGCAAAAGAGAGTGGAAAAAGCGTCAATGAATTAAAAGCAGATGCGAAAAAGATAGCGGAAGAGTATCAAAAGCAAGGATATAACATTCCAAATTCGTACAAAAAAGCCTATTCAGACATGGGGGTTTACAGCGAAAAAAGCAAAAAAAAGCTAGAGGATGATGCAGAGGATATAGGAGACTCTCACGAAAAAAATTCGAGGAGAGTTAGCGAAACTTGGAGCAATGCTTTTTCAGTTCTTCTCGGAAATATGCTGACAGAAGTGGTCTCCCAGGCTAAGAATGCTGCGGGAGCTGTCCTGGACATCGGCATGAATTTCGAATCCGGAATGTCGAAAGTGCAGGCTATTTCCGGCGCATCCGGCGAAGACCTGGCAGCCTTGACGGATAAAGCTAAGGAGATGGGCGCAAAGACGAAGTTCAGCGCTACCGAGTCCGCCGAAGCGATGCAGTACATGGCAATGGCTGGATGGAAAACCGGCGATATGCTGAACGGCATCGAGGGTATCATGAACCTTGCTGCAGCATCCGGCGAGGACTTGGCAACCACATCTGATATCGTTACTGACGCACTTACCGCGTTCGGCTTGTCGGCACAGGACTCCACGCATTTTGCGGATGTCCTGGCACAGGCATCCTCCAATGCAAACACCAACGTCGGCATGATGGGCGAGACGTTCAAGTACGTGGCGCCAGTCGCCGGCGCAATGGGATATTCGGCGGAGGATGTTGCAACGGCGGTCGGACTGATGGCAAATTCCGGAATCAAAGCGAGCCAGGCAGGTACATCCCTGCGAACCATTCTGACACGTATGGCAAAGCCAACCAAGGAAGTCCAGACGGCAATGGATCAGCTCGGTGTATCTGTCATAGACAGTGATGGAAACATGAAGTCGCTCCACGAGATTATGGACGACCTAAGATCTGGCTTTAGTGGATTGTCTGAGGCCGAGAAGGTCAATATGGCGGCTACGCTTGGCGAAACAGATGGAATGTCTGGTCTTCTGGCGATTGTCAACGCATCGGACGGGGATTATCAAAAACTGACAGATTCTATCAATAACTGTAGCGGTGCTGCCGCTAATATGGCAGAAACCATGCAGAATAATCTGGGCGGTCAGCTTACAATCCTAGGCTCAACAGCAGAAAGCCTTGCATTGGAGATTTATGAGTCTGTCAAAGGTCCGCTGACGGATATGACAAAGCTTGGCATTGATGCAGTATCAAACCTGACAGAAGGCTTCAAAACAGGCGGCGTCATGGGAATGATCGACGCTGCCGGTCAGATGGCGAGTGCATTTGCTGAGAATCTTCCATCGATTATCGAACAGGGCTTCCGCTGGTAGAGGGCTTTACCGAAAACTTACGTTCCAACGCCGGAAAACTGGTTGATGGCGGCATTGATTTGATATTAAAGCTGGCACAGGGTCTGATGGACGGGTTGCCCGCGATGCTTCAGTATGTTCCGCAGATCATCATAAACATTGCCGGAATCATCAATGACAACGCACCAAAGCTGTTAATGGCCGGTGTACAGTTGATAGTGGTTCTTGGAAAAGGACTGATTCAGGCAATTCCGGATCTTATTGCAGCCTTGCCGCAAATTATCCAGGCGATCGTAAGTACCTTGCAGGCATTTAACTGGGTTAATTCTGGAATATATATTATTACGTTGCTGAGAAATGGCATTATATCAATGGTAGGTGCGATTGCCTCAGCTGCCGTAGAGATACTTAAAGCAATTGTTGGAGCAATACAGAGTTTACCGCAAAAGCTTCTTGAAATTGCCAAAAAGGCAGGTGAAGGAATTTCAAGTGGCCTAAAAGGGATGCTCGGAGCGATTAAAGGAGCGGCTACCAGCATCCTGAGTGGCATTGTGAGTGCTCTCACATCGCTGCCGTCCAAACTCTTAGGTCTTGCGAAAAATGGCGCCCAGAGCATCGTCAAGGGATTTACAGGGCAGTCGTGGGGCAATATCGGAAAGAATATCATCACAGGCATTACAGCCGGAATCACGGGTTCGGTTGGAAAGCTGGCAGAGGCGGCGAAGAATGCAGCGAAGAAAGCGTTTGACGCGGCAAAGGATTTCCTTGGTATTCATTCCCCATCGAAGCTGATGCGGGACGTTATCGGCAAAAACATGATCGCCGGATTTGAGAGCGGTATCGTGGCAGAAACACCGAATCTGGAAAAAACGTCGGCTGGCTCTGCTCAAAGGGCGGTGGAGAGTATGCAGGGAATTGCATTACAGAGATCCGGAACTGTGGTAGCAGGAAATCAGGTATCGCCGGCACCAACGCCGGGCGGCGGACAAGGAAACACAGTGGTTGTCCTTGAAAAAGGTAGCATAACCGGAGAGGTAACGATGGATGGAGAAAAAGTTGGTACAATCGTGGCACCGACGGTCGATATTGAGATTGAAAAAGCGCGGAAGGAGAGTGAACGATGATTTATCCAGATGTGCAGATAGGCGAATTTAAAACATTTACAGACTGGGGTCTCAAGCTGGAATCAATGAGTGTTTCCTTTCCGGAAGCCAAGACAGACCAGGTAGACATTCCGGGAGCAAACGGACTCCTGGATTTGTCGGAAGTGAACGGTCAGATTTGCTATAAAAACCGAACACTGACCTTGAATTTTTCCCTTCTGGACGATTATACAGAGTGGCATGACCTGAGCAGTAAAATCGCCAGGGCGTTGCATGGAAAAGTTGTAAAATGCATTCTTCCGGACGATCCGAATTATTACTATGAGGGGCGATTTTCATTGCAGAGCACGAAGAATAGTGATGTTCTTGCGGACTTCGTGTTCTCTGGAGATGTGCAGCCGTTCAAGATGGAACGATACACAGCGGCAGAAAACTGGCTGTGGGATCTGTTTTCATTTGAGAACGGAATCGTTCGTGGCTATAGTGAGATATCTGTCTCCGGATCGCTGACTTTGGAAGTAATTGGTTCGGATATGCCGATTGTGCCGGAGATTACCTGCAGTGCGGCTATGAACGTTGAGATAGGCGGACAGGTGTTTGAACTGGTGGAAGGAGTTAATAAGAACTATGATATCGTTCTCGGAAGTGGTAGAAACATGATGAAATTTACAGGAAATGGAACAGTGTCGATTGATTTCAGAGGAGGTGTTTTGTAATGTACAGGATTGCGGTAGTTACAGACGGGAAAGAATATCCACTTTTGAACCAGATCCTTCGGCTGGAATCCCCAACTCTGAAAGATTATGCTGGCAACTCTCCGGGATATCTGAAATTCAAAATCACGCCGAAGCATCCATATTATGGCAAGATACACCCACTTTCATCAGAACTGTTTGTCTATGAGGATGGAGTGGAGATCTTCCGTGGCCGGAGTACAACCACGGAGGAAGAGTTCAACCGGACACATCAGATTACCTGTGAATCGGATCTTGCCTATCTGTGTGACAGCATCGTTCGCCCGTTTGACTTTCAGGGTAGTATTGTAGAGTTTCTGACGCAGGTGCTGAATAGCCATAACGCGCAGGTGGAAGCGCGGAAGAAGTACCTTCTGGGGCGCGTCAATGTGGTGGATAGCAACAACTACATCAATCGAAGCAACTCAGATTATTCGAACTCCTGGACTGTCTGCGGGATAAGCTGGTAAAAACGCATGGCGGATATCTTCGAACACGGTATGAGGACGGAAAACGTTATCTGGACTATTTAACAGATGGCGGTGGAATAAATGACCAGGTTATTCGATATGGTGTCAACCTTGCAGACTACAGTAAGACACAGGATGCAACGGAACTCTTCACGGCGCTCATCCCGATCGGTGCAGATCTGGAAACAACATCTTCGGATGGCGAAAGCATTACTACAGCAGTCGATATCACATCGGTCAACGGAGGGAAAGACTTTATTTATGACGAGGATGCGGTGCGGAAATATGGATGGATCTTCCAACAGCATAAATGGGAAGATGTCACACTGCCGGAGAACCTCATCAAAAAAGCGCGGGCATACCTGGAACAGTCTATCTATTTGAGCGATGTCCTGAAGCTGACAGCGGTGGATCTGGCGAATGTGAATGTGGATATAAAACGCCTGAAAACAGGATATTGGACAAAAGTAATCTCCCGCCCTCACGGTGTGGATGTACTTTATATCCTGGAAGAACGCACCCGGTACCTTCAGGAGCCAGGAAAGGATACGATTTCCCTGGGCGGCACGGTTGCGACACTCTCAGGAAGCACAGCAAAGTCACAGAAAGAATTGTCTGCAAAAGTCGAACAGATAGGACAGGCGGCAACAAAAGGCATTGACCAGAAGATCAACAATGCAACGCAGCTCATCAGCGGCGGACTTGGCGGCTATGTAGTGATCGGGCGGTCTGAAAATGGTCAGCCGGAGGAAATACTGATTCTGGACGCGCCAACAAAAACCAACGCCAAGAACGTAATTCGGCTCAATAAGAACGGTATCGGGTTCTCTACCAGCGGATATAATGGCGTATACCGGAATGCATGGACCATCGACGGAAATCTGATTGCAGATTTTATCACATCTGGGACGATGTATGCGGATCGGATTAAGGGCGGGACGCTGGCACTGGGCGGATCAGGTAATGGCAATGGGGTTTTGAAAGCCTACGACAAAACAGGCAATATGATCTGCTCACTTAATAACGAAGCATTTTCATTATGTGGAGATGGAGTAACGGTGGATTTTGATGTATCTCATTATATAGGCGATTCTAGTGATGATAATGAAGTATGGTCGGCTGTTCGAATTGCTGACAAAGGTACATGTATCAAAATGACGCCAGATGATATTAGAATATTTGATGGGTTAGGAGAAAACTTAGACGGAAATTATTGTGAAATATATCATTTTGGAATTGAATTTTGCGAAAACGGAGAAAGGGCAGCAGGACTCAACCCGGATGAAATGTATGTTGCCGGAGACGCTACGGTCGGCGGAGATCTGAATGTAACAGGAAAAAAGCACCGGATTGTGCAGACGCCAAACTATGGAAAACTTTGCTTGTCAGCTTATGAGACCGCATCTCCAATGTTTGGAGATGTTGGCAGCGGGCAGATAGGTGAGGATGGACAATCTTATGTTTGGCTGGATCCGATGCTTACGCAGGTCATATCCGGAGAATATCAAGTGTTTTTACAAGGATATGCGGATGCGCTGTTTTATATCTCTGAACGGTCAGCGGAGCGCTTTGTGGTGCAGGGACCGCCGGGGGCTGGGTTTGACTGGGAGGTTAAGGCAAAACAGGCAGGTCATGAGCAGGAGCGTCTTGACCGATGGAACCGGAAAGAGAAGCGGCAGAAAGAGACGTTGGGAATCTCTGGTACTGAATATTATCAAAAATATATGGAGGGCTTGATAAAATGAAAAAAGTAACGGCAATCACAACCTTTGAGACGGCAGCAGGAATGCGGGCGAGCATCGTTTACAGTGAGATCAACGATGAGGGAGTTATCACAAAGGACAACGTCCGTCTGGATCGTATCATAGTGGATAAAGACATCCTCAAAAGCGTGGCAGCAGTGACGAACTATGCACAGGAGCTTGTAGATGGATTGGAGGGCTAAAGATGGCGGTTGATAACATTGATTTAAGCGGAGAGATTAAAGCCTGGAAAGATGCGGCTTACGGCAAGGATGTCAGGGCGGCAAATGTGGCGGCATTTGAGAAGATACAAGGAACTGTGAACGATACGGTGCAGAATGTTAATCAGGCGTCCAAGGATGCTTCCAGCGCATCGCAGAATGCACAGAAAGCGGTTGATGATATCCAGTCGGCAATCGAAACTGCCACAAGCAAAGCGAGTGAGGCGGCCGGAAGTGCAACAGCAGCGGATACCTCGAAGAAAGCGGCGGCAAGTAGCGCAGCGGCAGCGGATAATTCAAAGACACAAGCGGCAGCATCGGCAGCGGAAGCAAAAAAGATTGCTCAGGGTTTGGGCGATTTTGACGGAACGGCTGCGAAAGTCAAGACTACCGATACATACGGTTTGGTAGTGAGTGCCTTGGGGGAGAGTACCGCGCAGGCGCTGATTGACGCGATCGCCAATAAGGTTATGAATGAGCTCATCAACAAAAATAAGATTGTAAATAACCTTTTGGCAACGGATGCCTCCACCGTTCTGGCAGGAACGCAGGGCGCGGCGCTGGATAAAAGGCTGGTGGCGGCAGAGAATGCGGTTACTAAGTTAAATAGCGAGCTCTCCGAAAAGGCAAAAATAACAAATATTTCTTCACTTTCCAGTATTGGCGATATATTTAAAACATATAGCAAAAATGGCAGCATCCCTGTGATTGGAATTATAAACTGGGATACAACTCTAGCTCCGGATCAAAATGTTACTATTGCCTTTGTTTGGAATTACTTGATAGTGGCAATCAGTTCTAGTGGATGTATTTATACCGCTAGTCCAAATGCAGCCACGTGGCAAAAGAGAAACTAAAAACCATTTTCACGGGGCGCGAAAATGATGGGATATATCTAAAATCGTAATTTTATTGAGAAAATTTTACAGAATCTCTCTTTTTTGTTACCTTAAAAGTATCGGAAGGAGAGATTTTATATGATAGAAGAGTTATTAATGAATGTGGTAAACGCAATGAGTAGTTGCCTGGATGAAGAGCAGCTGGACAAGCTGCAGAATGTCCTGTACATCAATTTCCACGATGTGAGAGTAGTAGAAGAGAAGAATGAGCTCCAGGCAACGGGCACAGACAGCGATACCATAAAGATGCGTTTGTTTGTGGCGTCTAAAAAGGTGTCTGGGCGCCAGGACAATACGCTGGCGCAGTACATCCGGGAGGTTACCAACTGCCGGAATGCACTCCGGAAGAACATTGAGGACATCACCACGATGGATCTGAGGTGGTATTTTGGAATGCTCCGGGAGCGGAATAAAATCAGCATGGTCACTCTGCAGGGGCGGATGCGGTATCTAAATAGCTTCTGGACCTTCCTGCAAAAAGAAAACCTTGTGAAAGATAATCCTGTGGCGCGGATTGAATCACTCCGGATCGAAAGTACTATCAAAAAGGCATTTTCGGCGCAGGAACTGGAAGCACTCCGGATGGCTTGCGTCCGTCCACGGGATCGGGCGCTCATAGAGTTTTTATATGCCACGGGCGTTCGTGTGTCGGAGTTGTGCAGCCTTAATGCGGGCGATATTGATTTATATAAGCAGGAGTTTAAAGTGATGGGAAAAGGCAGGAAAGAACGCCGGCTGTATATATCAGACGGTGCGTGTTTTCATCTCTATCGTTATCTACGCTGGCGGATGAGTAAAGAAGGGTTAACGATGGAAGAGTTGGCGAGCAAGCCGCTCTTTGTGTCAGCTAAGAAGCCGTACAGCCGCATGACGGTGGCGGGAGTGCAGTATCTTGTAAAGAATCTTGGCAAAAAGGCAGGCGTTGGAAATGTGCATCCGCACCGGTTCCGTCGGACTTTTGCCACGGACCTTCTAAACCGCGGAATGAGAATAGAGGAGGTTATGGTGTTGATGGGGCATACCAAGATTGAGACGACACTGATATACTGTAATATAAAACAGGACAATGTCAGAGAGTCTTATCGTAAATATGCAGCGTAGGTAGGAGAGTGGCATAACTTTTTAGGTCGGCAGAAATGGCGGCTTTTTTGCTGTGCGCAAAAATAGGAGATGGGAGAGGACAGGGGAGTGGGGGACGATCTGTGACAAAAACAGAGTAAGTTTTCCACAGTTAAATTACGATTTCAAGATGCCACATATATGTCAGTTAAAACGGTTCCATAGTGTCGGTAAACTTTAATTGAGCCCCAGGAGTTGATCAGTAAAACGCTTCCTTTAGCATTATCGTATTTATTGATAAGTCCGATCCATGCCTCGGCAGAATTTCGGTACAGAAGTGCAGCTACACCAGTTTTAAAAGTATTCCAATTAGCATACATGTCATTTTTTATGCCGTTACTGTCGTTGGCACTGACAGTATGAAGAGCATTGGTAAATAAGGCCTCGCTATTTCACTGTAATAAATATGTGATGATTTGACCACTTATATATCCTGATGAAATTATCTTTTCAGGAATAGCGGCGAATATTTTTCCGCCACTTATTAGGACGGTTCCGCATTGTTTCAGGGTGGTAACGTTGTCACTTGTTCTAAGGCTTCCGGGTGTTCGAACTTCAAGAGTATCACTTAAATGTGCCAAAGCTGGGATATTTCTTAAGTCATCCGTTGCTTCACCGTAATATTTATCAAAATCATCAATAAGTACGTTAATCCTTATCACTACAAGTTTTCCGAAGATGAAAACTTCTATTCTTGAATAGGATTTATTTATTTTGTCTCTGAAATAGGATACGGGAACAAAAAAAGCCTCGCTATTTAACTTGCTACAAGTCTATTCCAGGATTCCCAAGTGGTCGGGGTGTAGTTTATGTTTCTTCGAAAATAAATAGCTTTATCACTCCAATCGGTCGAAATGGCAAATTGCGTGATCCAAGCGGTCGAACTATTTCCAAGGTTGTTGGATGTGTTAAAGGTTATTATGATCCAATAGCTCTCAAACGGAAGATTCAAGCCCGTTTTGCCCGTTTTGTAGATTCCGTTTGCTAGCATATAATTAACATTAGTGTAATATTGATATCTCGATTGAAAAGCAGCGCAAAAGCTATTTTCGCTACCACTTTCTTTTAGATGAGTGGAAGCCTCGCTATTTTACTGTGTTATCCCCATTCGCTCCAATTATGATTGTAATCGTAATATCTATACATGATTTTTGAGCTGTGTATCATACATTGTGCGCGCTCAGCTTCCAAATTGCCGATTGTATTATTCCATACCCAGACCGTGATTAGTATGGATAGTTTGTTTTTAAAAAATGAGTTATAATTGGCTGCATTTGAATCCCAACCATTAAAAACGGTTAAGACGCTTTTTGCGATGTTTGGATTAATAACAGTTTCGTTACTTGAAATGGTATTTTTCAGGTCGCTATTTAAAAGAATAACTGAATTTGAAAATACTGAGCCGAAAGGCTCTTTATTTATATATCAAAAAAGAAAGAGAGGAAAAAGAACATGGACAAAATGATTCTCAAAGACAACACAACAATCGAACTGCAGACAGGCGCATCTCTGTCGGCAGTGACGGCTAAGTTTAACAGCAAAGATGATATGCTGGTGGCTTGGAAAACACTGACCCCAGAAAATCTGGCAGAAGTAAAATTCCAGAATAATGCTGGAATGACTGTCGGGACATATAAGGACTTGATTCTTGAATCTGAAGCCTCGCAGGAAGTATCTGATGGCGTACAGACCACGTTTTCTTTCCGTGCGAAAACTGACACAGAGAAACGCTTGGATGCTCTGGAAGAGGGGCAGACAGTGCAGGACGAGGCGATCAGCGACCTGGGGGAAGCCACCAGCGAACTGGCAGAGAAAGAAGGTGTAGAGTAATGGGGGCGTTTTATGGGAAAAGAATCAGAAGCGGGAAAATGACACTGGAAGAGGTGCCGACTTACTGGAAAAAAGCGACTGAAAAATGGCTGAAAGAACATCCGGAGGAGGTGGAAAGATGAGTAGAAATGCGTGCGTAACAATGCAGATGCTGGCGACCGGATTGGTGGCCTACCTCAGCAACAAGCTGGGAGTTACTTTTTATTTGCTGGGGTTGCTTCTGGCTCTCATGGTGATTGATTATCTGTCCGGTATGGCAGCAAGCAGGGTAGAGGCGTTGGAGCATCCAAACGATAAGACTTATGGGTGGAGTAGCCGCAAGGGGGCGATCGGGATCGCCAAAAAAGTGGCTTATCTGTTTGTGATCGCGGTGGCGATGGTAATTGATTACGTTATTATCCAGACATCAAGTGTGCTGGGAGCATCGCTGCCTAATACGATGCTGTCATTACTGGTAACGGTCTGGTATTTACTCAATGAGGCATTGTCGATTACTGAAAATGCTGGGCGCATGGGAGCACCAGTGCCGGAATGGCTTGCAAAATACATAGCCGTCCTTAAAAACAAGATTGACAGCAAAGGTGAAAACGGAGACAACCATGCATAGAAGGAGGTGATCCGGATATCTCCCGCGGCAGTCCGGGTCATGGCTGCTATTGCGATATCGCAACAAGAGGGGAAAATCGACGAAAGCCGGTAGAATGAAAGAAATTTATATGCTATAATGTCAGAGTTACCGCCTCCGAAACTGGTGACAGGAAGGAGGTGCCATCGTGGAATACTTGATATCTTTTATTATCGCCGTCGCGGCTGGTGTAGCCTGCCACTACATCATCAAATGGTTGGACGACGATAAGTAAACGGTAACCAGCCTGCAGATGCCTGACTGTTCAAAACAGGAAGAAAGCCCCTGAGTCTCGACCACTCAGGGGCTTTCGTTTTGTATCATCGTGGATACTGATATCTTTTTGCCTATCGGCATTATAGCATATGCGGAAAATCTTTGCAAGATACCCCAAAAACAAAATTTTATATTTTTTCATATCATAAAGAAAAGAGGACAAATCTATGAGAGATATTACATTATGCCACCCACGCCTCCAGCGCATTGCGTCCGCCTGGATCAAAGCCTGTGCGACCGAGGGCATCACGGTAGCCATCGGGGAAACTCTGCGGACGGTGGCAGAGCAGGACGCACTGTACGCGCAGGGACGTACAAAACCAGGAAATAAGGTAACCAATGCGCGGGGCAGCAGCTACAGCTCACAACATCAGTGGGGAATCGCCTTTGATTTTTATTTAAAAATGGATATCGATGGCGACGGTAGCACGTCTGACGATGCTTTTAATGACAGTACTGGCATGTTTAAAAAGGCGTCGGAATTGGCGAAGGGGTTAGGCCTTGCCTGGGGAGGAGATTGGAAGAGTCTGGAAGACAAACCGCATCTTTATTTGCCGGACTGGGGCAGCGGTACCAACATTCTCAAACAGCGCTATGGCACATTTGAGGCGTTTAAAAAGACCTGGGCGGCGGAGAACAGCAGGGTACCAGAACAGTCAAAAACGGTGATCACCGATCTTAAAGAAATTAAGAGCGGCATACGCGGGTTGAGAGTCACTGCGTCCTCACTTATCATCCGAACAACTCCAAAAGGTACAGACACAGGCAAGCGCTACACCAAGGATCAGCGTGTGCAGCCAATTAATAAATGCTTTGCCGACGGCGATCCGTGGATCCAGACTGCAGACGGCTGGATATCCGGCAAATACCTTGAGGGCTGGCTTTTACAGGATGGGAGCTGGTGGTATCTACTGAGCGGTTACACCTACCACCATGATACGGTCTACTTGATTGACGGGCAGGCGTATGCGTTTGATTCGGATGGCTGGATGATTACTGCAGATCGGATAGCAGAGGACGGACATATCCAGAATGTGTGAAGTGATGTAAAAATAGTCCTTTTTTCGTGTTGCATTCGTGTTGCATAATACCTTTAAAAAGCCTGTTTTTACATTTACATGTTTTACCTCTAAAACACCGAAACCCCTTGAAAATAAAGGAAAAATCCAATATTTTCAAGGGGTTTCAAATCTGCCGGCTGCGGGACTTGAACCCGCACGGTGTTGCCACCAATGGATTTTGAGTCCACCTCGTCTGCCATTCCGACAAGCCGGCTGTCTATCGACGCTTTTTATCTTACCAAAATTGGAGACAGATTGCAACTGTTTTTTTGTTTGTTTTGAAATTAAGAAGCGAAGCATTCGCAGGGGCTTGCGTGTTTCATTAAAATAAGGTATGATTAGGTTCAAATGGGTTTATGAACGCGTCATGCGTGAATGATAATTCATATGGAATGACAGACTGGAAAAGGAGGTGGCGTCTGTGACCTGTCGGGAAGCGGAGCGTCTTGTGACGCCGTATATCCAGGATAAACTGAGCGGGGATGAGCTGGAAGCGTTTCTGGAGCATCTGGAACATTGCCGCAACTGTCAGGAAGAATTGGAAATTTATTTTATGGTGGATGTCGGACTGAAACAGCTGGACACCGGATCGGGTACTTTTGATATCATGGGCGCACTGCAGAAGCGGATTGCTGAGTCATATGCCCGCGTGCGCCGGATGTGGCGCTTCCGGAAAATGGAGTATGCGGTCAATACGCTGGGCGTGATGGCGGTATTGGTGACGGTGATGCTGCAGGTCAGGATTTGGCTGGCACCATAGAAAAAAGCAACAAGTGATAGAACAGGAGACGGAAACAGATGGGCAAATTAGTGCTGATAGATGGTCATAGTATACTCAACCGGGCATTTTACGGGGTGCCGGAGTTGACAAATTCGAAGGGACTCCACACCAATGCAGTGTACGGATTTTTAAATATCATGTTCCGGGTGATCGAAGATGAGGGGGCAGACTATCTGGCAGTGGCATTTGACTTGAAAGAGCCGACATTCCGTCACAAAATGTATGCGGCATACAAGGGAACGAGAAAACCGATGCCGCAGGAGCTGCATGAGCAGGTTCCGGTGATGAAGGAAGTGCTGACAGCGATGGGCGTGCCGATTCTTACCAAGGCGGGGTATGAGGCAGACGATATTCTGGGAACGATCGCGAAACGCTGTGCGGCGGAGGGCGTGGAGGTTTCTATCGTATCAGGAGATCGTGACCTGCTGCAGCTTGCAGATACGCACATTAAGATTCGGATGCCGCGTACTTCGAAAGGTACGACGGAGATACGCGACTATTACCCGGAGGATGTGAAGGCGGAGTATCAGGTGACGCCGATCGAATTTATTGATGTAAAGGCGCTGATGGGCGATACTTCGGATAATATTCCGGGCGTGCCATCGATCGGTGAAAAGACGGCAACCAGCCTGATTACCACCTACGGAAGCATTGAGAATGCGTATGCACACATTGATGAGGTAAAGCCGCCGCGCGCACAGAAAGCGCTTCGGGAGCATTATGACATGGCGCAGATGAGCAAGGATCTGGCAACGATCCGCATCAATTGCGAGATTGGTTTTTCGCTGGAGGAGGCGAAGCTGGATTCGCTTTATACGCCGGAGGCATATCAGTATATGAAGCAGCTGGAATTTAAGTCCATTCTGCAGAAATTTGGTGAGGACGCCTTTGCGTCATCAGAAATGGAAAAATCTTTCCGTCTGGTAAATGATTTTGGCGAGGCACAGGTGATTTTTGACCGTGCACAGTGCGCGGAGGAGATCGGCGCGCAGCTGGTGATTGAAAAAGGAAAGGTTGTGGCATTGGCACTCTGCCTGGACGGGACATCGATCTATGCGATCCCGGCGGTTGGGTTCCTGACCGGACAGTATCTGGCGGAGGAGCTGGAACGCCTGATGGAGGTGGTTCCGTCTGTGACGGTTCTGGATCTCAAGATCCAGCTTCCATTTCTTAAAAATCACAGCCGCCGGATCGTGGACGGCATCCGGAATGCAGAAGGAAACCGTGCGGTTATGGACGCAGGCGTGGCGGCGTATCTGTTAAATCCGCTCAAGGATACCTATGGATATGATGACCTGGCGCGCGATTACCTGGATATGACCGTGCCGTCACAGGTCGATTTGCTTGGAAAAACGGCGCTGTCGGATGCATTTGAGACAATGCCGGAGAAAGCGTTGAATTGTGTCTGCTACATGGCATATACGGCGTGGAAATCGCGGGAAATCCTGCTGGGGCAGCTTCGAAGACATGGAATGCTGCATCTCTTTTATGAGATAGAGATGCCGGTTATTTACAGCCTCTACCATATGGAAGAGGAAGGTATTCAGGTGCGCCGGGAGGAATTGAAAGCCTACGGCGAACGCCTCCAGACGCAGGTAGAGAAACTGGAGCAGGAGATTTACGCCGAGACGGGCTGTGAATTTAATATTAATTCCCCGAAGCAGCTGGGTGAGGTTTTATTTGAAAAAATGTCCCTGCCGGGCGGCAAAAAGACGAAGACCGGCTATTCGACGGCGGCGGATGTGCTGGAAAAACTGGCGCCGGAGTATCCGGTTGTGCGGAAAGTATTAGACTATCGCCAGGTGGCGAAACTCAAATCGACCTATGCGGACGGGCTGGGTGCATTTATCCGGGAGGATGGACGAATCCACGGAACCTTTAACCAGACGATCACAGCGACAGGACGTATCAGCAGTACAGAGCCGAATCTGCAGAACATTCCGGTGCGTATGGAGCTGGGACGCGAGATCCGGAAGCTGTTTGTACCGCGCGAGGGCTGTGTGCTGGTTGACGCTGATTATTCCCAGATTGAGCTGCGTGTGCTGGCGCATATGTCGAATGACAAGAACCTCATCCAGGCATACCGGCAGGCGGAGGACATCCACGCGATCACGGCGTCGCAGGTATTCCATGTGCCGCTTGAGGAAGTAACACCGCAGCTTCGCCGCAATGCAAAAGCAGTCAATTTCGGTATCGTATATGGTATCAGCGCGTTTGGGCTGGGCGAAGATCTCGGCATTTCCCGCAAGGAAGCGACCGAGTACATTGAGCGCTACTTTGAAACCTACCCGGATGTCAAACGTTTCCTCGATGGTCTGGTAAAAACGGGCAGGAAATACGGCGAGGTCAAGACTATGTATGGGCGTGTGAGACCGATTCCGGAGCTGAAATCCGGCAATTTTATGCAGCGTTCGTTCGGTGAGCGTGTGGCGATGAATTCCCCGATTCAGGGAACTGCAGCCGACATTATCAAGATTGCGATGATCCGCGTCGATCAACGCCTGCGCCGCGAAGGACTGCGTTCCCGCATTGTCCTCCAAGTGCACGATGAACTCCTGATTGAAACCTGGAAAGAAGAGCTGGAACAGGTGCAGTCGATTCTGGCGACGGAGATGAAACGTGCGGCGCAGCTGCAGGTGGAGCTGGAAATCGATATGAAGATGGGAAATTCGTGGTTTGAAACGAAATAATGGAAAGGTACAGATAAACATGAAGATAATCAGTATTACCGGAGGCGTTGGTTCCGGTAAGAGTGAGGTCCTGCGTGTGCTGCAGGAGGAATTTGACGCGGAAATTATTAAGGCAGATGAAGTGGCTCACCAGCTCATGGAGCCGGGTAAGAAAGGCTATCAGCATGTGGTAGAGGCGCTGGGTGATTCCTTTTTAAATAAGGACGGCAGCATTGACCGCAAAAAGCTGGCGGCGCTTATTTTCCAGAATAAAGAGGCGGTGGAGACGATGAACGCCATCATCCACCCGATGGCGTGGGAGGAGATCCGCTATGCGATCAACCATTCTGACAAGGAGATCATCGTTGTGGAGGCAGCTCTCTATGATGACGACCATAATGCGATGTTTGATGAAATCTGGTATGTATACACATCGGTGGAAAACCGCATCAAGCGTCTGATGGCAAGCCGCGGCTACAGCGAGGAAAAATGCCGGGGCATCATGGCAAATCAGGCATCCGAGGACGATTACCGGAGTTTTGCGACGCGTGTGTTGGACAACAACGGCGGGATTGAGGATATTCGGAAGCAGATAGCGTCATTTTTAGGAAAAGAGGATTAGGATACATATGCGGATGGTTAGTATTGCCAGCGGCAGCAGCGGGAATTGTATTTATATAGGAAGCGACAACACCCACGTTCTGGTGGATGCGGGGATCAGCAACAAGCGTATTGAGATGGGGTTAAATGACCTGGGGCTGAATGCGCGGGAACTGGATGGAATTCTCATCACGCATGAACATTCCGACCACATCAAAGGGCTCGGCGTGCTGGCGCGCAAATATGGCACACCTATTTACAGCACAAAAGAGACATTAGAGGAAATTCAGGATTCCAAGAGTCTTGGCGAGATTCCGGAAGATCTGATGCACCCGATTATGCCGGATGTTGATTTTATGGTAGGAGATTTGGAAGTCAAACCGTTCCGGATCGACCATGATGCAGCGAATCCTGTTGCCTACCGGGTTCAGAATGAAAAAAGATCGGTGGCGGTGGCGACGGATATGGGGCATTATTCCCAGTACATCATTGACCATTTGCAGGGGCTGGATGCGATTTTGCTGGAAGCCAACCACGATGTCAAAATGCTGGAGGCAGGACCGTATCCGTATTACCTGAAGCGTCGTATCTTAGGCGATTACGGACACCTTTCCAATGAAAATGCGGGGCGGCTTTTAAGTTCCATTCTGCATGACAAATTGAAGCACATTTTCCTGGGGCATCTGAGTAAGGAAAATAATTACGAAGAGCTGGCATATGAAACGGTGCGTCTGGAGATCACAGAGGGAGATACGCCGTATAAGGCGAATGATTTCCCGATCACAGTGGCAAAACGCGATGCAGTGTCGCAGATTGTGACGGTGTAGAAGACGTAAAAGTATTAAAATTGGTTATACAAAGTCTGAAAACAAGCCAGAAGATATATTTGGGGTTATGGCTTGGAGGCATGAACAAACGTGTGGGGTTGACAGAAATATCGTTACTGTACACGCATATGTGTCCAGTAACGGAATTTGCCGTGGCTTCGCATTTAAATACGGCAAATTCCTGCTGGCACCACGTTTTCTTACGGCACTTTCGGTTCCAAAAGTGCCTACCCGTGTACAGTAACGAAATATCATTTTAGATATAAAAGTCAGCAGCCGGATGGCAGTTGAGTTTTTATAGAAATTAGTAAGTCATAAAAACATTTCCGCCATAGGACGGAGAGCACACAGGAGGATGAAAGCTATGAGTAAGATTATTATTACTATCGTTGGACAGGACCGCGTCGGTATCGTTGCAAAAACGTGTAATTATCTGGCTGACCACAACATGAACATTCTTGACATCACGCAGACGATCCTGCAGGAATATTTCAATATGATGATGATCGTGGATATTTCCGGTTCCAAGACATCCTTTGATGATATGGCGCATGAGCTGGACAAGCTGGGACAGGAGATCGGCGTAAAGATTCTCTGTCAGAGAGAAGAGATTTTTACCAGTATGCACAGAATCTAAGCAAATATTTTCAGAAAGGACGTAAAACCAATGATTAACATGCAGGAAGTTCTGGAAACTAATAACATGATCGCGCATGAAAAACTGGATGTGCGGACGATCACGATGGGTATCAGCCTCTTAGACTGTGTGGACAGTGATCTGGCGAAGATGAATGAGAAGATCTACAATAAGATTACAACTTATGCGAAAGATCTTGTATCGACCGGCGATGCCATCGGACGTGAATTTGGGGTTCCGATCGTCAATAAACGTATCTCGGTTACTCCGATCGCGCTGGTAGGTGGAAGCGCCTGTAAGAAGAGCGAGGATTTTGTAGAGATTGCGAAAACACTTGATAAGGCAGCGAAAGAAGTAGGCGTCAACTTTATCGGCGGCTATTCCGCATTGGTTTCCAAGGGAATGACACCGGCGGAAGAGCTTCTGATCCGCTCGATCCCGCAGGCACTTGCCTGCACCGACCGTGTGTGCAGCTCCATCAATGTCGGTTCTACCAAGACAGGTCTTAACATGGATGCAGTCCGTCTGATGGGCGAGATGGTTGTGGCAACCGCAGAGGCAACGAAGGACAATGATTCCCTCGGCTGTGCGAAGCTGGTTGTATTCTGCAACGCGCCGGATGATAACCCGTTCATGGCAGGTGCATTCCATGGCGTGACTGAGGCGGATGCGATCATCAACGTCGGCGTCAGCGGTCCGGGAGTTGTAAAGACAGCTCTGGAAAAGGTACGTGGCGAGAACTTTGAGGTGCTGTGTGAGACGATCAAGAAGACGGCGTTCAAGATCACCCGTGTTGGACAGCTGGTAGCACAGGAGGCATCCAAACGTCTGGGCGTTCCGTTTGGCATCATTGATCTGTCGCTGGCACCGACTCCGGCAGTCGGAGACAGTGTGGCGGAGATTCTGGAAGAGATCGGCTTAGAGCGCAGTGGTGCACCGGGTACAACAGCAGCGCTGGCAATGTTAAATGATCAGGTTAAGAAGGGCGGCATTATGGCGTCCTCCTATGTTGGCGGACTCAGCGGTGCGTTTATTCCGGTCAGCGAGGATCAGGGCATGATCGATGCAGTTTCTGAGGGTGCGCTTACGATTGAGAAGCTGGAAGCAATGACCTGTGTCTGCTCTGTAGGTCTTGATATGATTGCGATCCCAGGCGATACGAAAGCGACCACGATCGCCGGTATCATCGCGGACGAGGCGGCAATCGGCATGATCAACCAGAAGACAACGGCAGTCCGCCTGATTCCCGTCATCGGAAAAACAGTGGGCGATACGGCAGAGTTCGGCGGTCTGCTTGGCTATGCGCCGATCATTCCGGTCAACCGTTTCTCCTGCGACAACTTTGTCAAACGTACCGGACGTATCCCGGCACCAGTACACAGCTTTAAGAACTAATAGGAGTTTCATATGGATAAATCACAGGAACTGAGAGAGGTGCTTCTGCGGTATCTCGATGCCGATCTGGAGCGAATCATTTTCAGCAACCCGAGAACCCGTGAATCCTATCTGAAATTAACTGTGCGTCCTCTGCTTCTGCGGGGGGCGCTTGCTTTTCAGACGGAAGAATTTACGGAAAAACAGGCATTTCAGAAAAATCAGAACGCAGAAAAGACCGCCGAGTATCTGCTCGGAGAGCTGGAAAACCGTTACCGCAATGCGGAGATCGCGTCGCTTCACGGGATTGTCAATATTCTGATCAGTAAGAAGGGGACGGTGACGATCAAAGAGAAGAAGGTGGGGGTTAAAAGGGCAGAGAATCGGACGGTATCGGTGGCAGCAGGTGATGTGCAGAAAGCTGGAAAGCAGATGCCGGCGAAGAGTCATGCAGATGTGAAAGAAAATTCGCTCGAAAAATCGGGTCAGAGTCAGTCAAGTCACGAAAACGGAAAGATGCAGAGAAGTGCTAAAATACAGGGAAATGGTAAACTGCAGAGCAATGCGAAACAGCAGAAAAATGCCGGAACAGGACTGTCGGCTGGCATGGATGCCGCAGCGTTTTCAGAACGTCTGGCGTCGTTATCCCATAACCGTACTAAAAAATACGTCCTTCAGGAAGGCGTCCCAGTCCCATTTCTGGTAGATCTCGGTGTCATGACGGCAGAAGGCAAAGTTGTGAAATCCCGCTACGACAAATTTCGCCAGATCAACCGTTTCCTGGAATTTATTGAGGATGTACTTCCGAATCTCGATCCGAATCGGACGAATACGATCATTGATTTCGGATGTGGGAAATCATATCTGACGTTTGCGATGTATTACTATCTGCATGTGCTGAAAAAATATTCGATCCGTGTCATCGGTCTGGATCTGAAAAAAGATGTCATTGCGCTCTGCAACCGCCTGAGCAAGAAGTTTGGATTTGAGAACCTGACCTTCCTGCACGGCGACATCGCCGGATATGAGGGCGTCGATCAGGTCGATATGGTCGTGACGCTGCACGCCTGTGATACAGCGACCGATTATGCGCTGGCAAAAGCGGTCAAATGGGGCGCAAAAGTCATTCTTTCCGTTCCATGCTGTCAGCATGAGATTAACAAGCAGATTCAGAACGATCTTCTGTCGCCGGTTTTACAGTACGGCCTTCTGAAAGAGCGTATGTCGGCGCTTCTGACCGACGGAATCCGTGGGCAGCTCCTCGAAATGTCCGGCTACCGGACGCAGATTCTCGAATTCATCGACATGGAACACACACCGAAAAACATCATGATCCGTGCGATCCGCCAGGGCAAGAAAGCAGACGGGGCGGCATTAGAGGCAATGATGAAGGAATTGCATGTGAAGCCGACATTGTATGGATTGTTGGTGGGGGAAGAGGTGTAGGAAATTTAGAAAGCACTTTTATGGGGGTTGATAATGCTGGACAGTTATAGCTGATAAAACCTCTTCGCAAATTCCAAAAACACCCCGCCTTCCTCTGCCATATACTTAACCGGCGAATACACCAGATAGAGTTTCCGGAGAAAGGCAGCTTCCCCAAGCGGAAAGAGAAGCAGTTTCCCCTGCCGTGCATCTGCCTGCACAGTTGCTTTTGAGAGAATGGAGATGCCCATTCCCAGCATGATACATTGCTTGAGGGCGGCGGCATCGTCCATCACGGCAATAACATTTAAATCATCGAGTGAAAGCCCTTTATTTTTTAGGAAATGAAGGGTTTCCTGCTTTGTGCCGGAATTATCTTCCCGGAGCAGAAACGGTTCTTTTAAGAGGGCATCCAGCGGTGATGGCATAGTCTGGTAAGCCTGATAATGTGGCGTGGCGGGGGCGGCGATCACAAGCTCATCGGAGGCAAAGGGGAGAAATTCGCAGGAGGTGTCCGAGGTAGTAGTTCCGACCAGACCGATGTCGCAGATGCCGTCATCCACCTTATGTACAACGTCCAGGCTGTCTGAGCAGGAGGCATAGACACGGATATCAGGATGAACTGCGTGATAAGCGCTTAAAAGTTCCGGCAGAAAATAAAGGGACGGAACGGAGGATGCGCCGATCCGAAGCTGCGGTTTCGTCTCGTTGGCGAGTTCCACGATTGCTTTCTGCTGCAGGGTCAGAATCTCCGTGGCATAGGAATATAATTTTGTCCCGGCAGGAGTCAGGGAGAGCGATTTGGTGGTGCGCTTTAAAAGCTGGGTGTGAAATTCCTCCTCCAGACTGCGGATGTGGGCGCTGACAGTCGGCTGTGAGATGTACAGCTTCTGGGCGGCAAGCGAAAAACTCTGATATTTGACGGTGTACACGAAAGCTTCTAATTGGCGGATGTCCATATATTTAAAATCCTTTCTATAGATAAAATCAATTTTTAATGATTCTGTGATAAAATCCAAAATTAAAATGAATAGTAGACAGGTGAAAACAATCTCTAAAGAAGAGTGTAGCTTTATTTATTGAAAATATCAATAAGTTTATAGCAAATATCAATATAAACGATTTTACCATAAAAATACAGGATGTTATACTTGTCTGCGGAAAGTATGGATAGATCCATGAAATGTACGCGCTTGAAATTTTTCTTGTTTGATTTTGTGAGATGATTTTTTTGCCAGATGCACTCAAATTTCTGATATGTATTGATGAAATGCGAGTGTGGTGCGTGAAATCACCCACAATGACGAGTGTGAGAAAAACTTTAAGAGTACATGAAATAAAAAAGGAGGCAGGTATGAAAGTATTTGACAAGACATGGAAGCTGGCAGTGGCAGGCGCGCTTGTGGGTGTGCTGGCAGCATTGCTGGCGTATTTTGGAAATCCGGCCAATATGGCGATCTGTATTGCGTGCTTCGTACGTGATACGGCGGGCGCGCTGAAACTTCACTCAGCAGCACCGGTTCAGTATTTCCGTCCGGAGATTGTAGGATTTGCAGTGGGAGCATTTGCAATCTCACTGGTGACGAACGAGTATAAGGCGACAGCAGGTTCTTCACCGATGATCCGCTTTGTTCTGGGTGCGATCATGGTAATCGGCGCGCTGGTATTCTTAGGGTGTCCGCTGCGTATGGTTCTGCGTATGGCAGCCGGTGACCTGAATGCGTATGTAGCGCTGGTTGGATTTGCAGGCGGTATTGCAACTGGTTCGTTCTTCCTGAAAAAGGGATTTTCGCTGGGCAGAGCGTATGAGACGCAGAAATCAAGCGGATATGTGCTTCCGGTGCTCCTTCTGGCGCTTTTTATCATTGGAGCAGTAACAGGCGTATACGCAGCCAGCACGGAAGGACCGGGAAGCAAGCACGCACCGGTTCTGATTTCCCTGGTTGCGGCTCTCCTGATTGGTGCATTGGCACAGAAGAGCCGTATGTGTTTTGCAGGTAGCATCCGTGATGTGATTCTGATGAAAAACTTTGATCTGCTCAGCATTATCGGCGCACTGTTTGCAGTCATGCTGATTTTTAACCTTGCAACTGGCAATTTCCATTTGAGCTTTTCCGGTCAGCCGATCGCGCACTCCCAGCATCTCTGGAATATTCTGGGTATGTATGCCGTTGGATTTGCAGCCGTTCTGGCTGGCGGATGCCCGCTGCGTCAGATCATTCTGGCAGGGCAGGGCTCCTCGGACAGTGCGGTAACCTTTCTGGGAATGCTGTTAGGGGCGGCACTTGCACACAATTTTAACCTGGTTGGTGCGGCAGCAAAAGCGGCAACCGAGACAGAGGCAGCCGTTTTGGGTGGTCCGGCGATGCCGGGCAAAATTGCCGTAATTGTATGTATTGCCCTGTTATTCGTGATTGCAGCGGCAAATATGAAACGTAGAAAGAAATAAAGAAAAGAGGAAACGGAAAATGTCAGATTTTGTTGAGGTAGATGTGCGGGGACTCTCCTGTCCGGAACCGGTTTTGATGGTGATGGATGCGATGGATGAACATCCGGGAAAACAGATCCGTGTGCTTGGCGATGAGGCACACACCCGGGCGAATATTGAGCGCACGTTGGAGTATCATGGAAAAGAGGGGCACACCAAGGTGCTGGAAAACGGCTGTTTCACCATTACCTTTGAAGCGTGATGCTGCTCTGGAATATTAAATAGGTGGAAATGATGAGGCAGAAACGGGAATATCGGATTTTTACCTTTCACACGACGGCTGCGGCGATGGAGATGGAGGCATTCTGCCGGGAACAGGGAATCAGAGGGCGCCTGGTGCCTGTCCCACGCGAACTCTCAGCAGGCTGTGGAATTGCCTGGCGGATGGAACCGGCGGAATATGAACGGTTTCAGGGAGTGATTGCGGAGAGCCAAATTGAGATCGAGCAGAGCTGTGTGGTTATGAATTAAATAAAATGTTATGTTAGAGCAGGCATCATAGAAAAAGTATATAGGAAAAAGCGGCGGTATCGGCAGTGGCGAGACATTCAAAAAAGAATGGAGCGCTGACTGTGTGATACCGCTGCTTTTTGGCGTGTAAATCGAGGTCAGAATGAGGTCATTGAGGTCAGAAATCAAATCATGACCTCGATGACCTCATTTGTGACCTCGATGATCCCAATATTTTGAAATATTATTCTTCCGCCTTCGCCTCCTCCAGCAGCCGTGCAATCTCCCCCGCACCAGCGAGAATGCAACCTCATTCCGTCCACTGTTTGTAACGACATCTGCATAGGCGCGGGTCGGTTCAACAAAGAGAGCATGCATCGGTTTGACGGTAGTCAGATACTGGTCGATGATGTTTTCGATATCGCGTCCGCGCTCTTTCGTGTCACGTAAGATTCGGCGGAGGATGCGCTCGTCGGCGTCGGCATCGACGAAAATGCGGATGTCGAGCAGATTGCGGAGTGCTTCGTCATAGAGAACGAGAATGCCCTCCAACAGGATAACCGGGCGCGGCTCGATGTGAATGGTTGCTTTGGCGCGGTTGTGGTTGGCGTAGTTGTAGGTTGGACAGTCGATCGCCTCCCAGTTTTTCAGTTTATTAAGGTGCTCAGGAAGCAGCTCTGTCTCAAATGCATCCGGGTGGTCGTAGTTCAGCTTTTTGCGCTGTTCAAATGGCATGTCATCGTGGGCGCGGTAGTAGTTGTCGTGGTAAAGCACGGTTACTTGATCACCAAATGCGTCTTTCAGACGGTTTGTAAAAGTGGATTTTCCTGAACCGGTTCCTCCGGCAATTCCGATGATAATAGGTGGTTTTCTATTCACTGTGGTTTCCTCCATTTGTAAGTTTTATTTCAGTCGAGAAGAGTCCCACCTCTTTAGGTGGCGAGTAATAGCAAATTTGTCTCAGTGGGAGGTGGGTCTCCGACTGAGATAAATGCTCCGCGGAGATGCGCAGTGATTCTGTATGGAATATGTCAGCTTCGCTGACCAGAATCACGCGCCAAGTCTCACGGACGTTCGACTTGAAGATTGGTTCATTTTTATACAAAAACCAGTCCTTCTGTATATTCATTTTGAAATACGCCGCTGCGCTTCATCCGCACCGTCTGGTATAAATGCGAGGCGTACACCTCCTGCTCCAGCAGCGCGAGCGCCGACGGGGAGAGGTTCTGGGCGGCATCTGCCATTTTAGTGATGAGGGGGATGCTGCTTTTTTTATGCAGACAGGAGAGCAGAGGGCTGCTCTGCCTGCGAAAACCGAGAATCCGTGCATAGAGTGCATAGCCCTCGTCCTTCCACCGGGAAATATCTTCCTCGCGCATACCGAGTACCAGATGCAGAAGCGCCCGGCTGACACGCGTGTAGGTAAGCTGGCGCGTCTTTAACGCCTGAATCCGTTCTTCAAAAGAGAGAGGAAAGTAAGGTGGTTTTGCAAGACGGGCGGCAAGCTCCGGGGAGAGATCTGCGATGCGGGATATAGCCTGCGTATTGGTATCAACAGACAAAGTGCTGGAAGGCATAACAGCGTTTGTGGCAGCAATGGAACCTTTCGCTGAAGATTTCTGCATCTGTAAAACAGCCATATTTAAAAGTTCTGAAAAGTCATCCGTAAAAACGGGAAGCGCCCCTGCGTATGCGGGATGCGTCACGGCTGGCAGATGAGGTATTAAAATATTAAATGAAATCTCACTTTTTGAATCAGAACCCGGTTCCTGTTTTAGTGAAGCTGGACCATCTGCTGACAGTTTTTCATAGCTCTTCCGAACTATCCCGCGAATTGCCGAAGCGGATGGAAACTTTGCTTCAGACAGTGCATCCTCATGATATCCGCTTCCCTCCCGCGAAATCGTATAAAATTCCATCGGGCTGTGCAGATCTTCCGCCGCCCGCAGATATTCAATCCCAAGGATATTATTAGGGGAGTTTAAAATGGAAGACCATATATGAGAGTTCGACACATCTGTATTTGCGTGAAAATCTTCCACATTTTCAACTCTTGTCCCGCCCGCCTGTGTTTCTCCCAGCGCCTTCGCCCGTGCCTGCGGATAAGTCAGTCCCGCCTTCAACCCTTTCCGCAGCCGTTCCTGAAATTCTGCCGATTCGTGGTTCAGCGCAGAAGCAGCCTGCTTAAGGAATTCAATCTGCCCGCATTCACTGCCGAACACAACGGCATCCACACCGATCGCCGACAGAAGCGCGACTCCATAGGCGGCAAATTCATGCGCCGAAGCGGTAGAAAAAGCGACCGGCATCTCAAGTACCAGGTCGGCACCGGCGAGAAGAGCGGCTTTTGTACGACGGTACTTATCAAAGATGGCGGGTTCGCCGCGCTGGACGAAGCTGCCGCTCATCAGGACGACGCAGTAGTCTGCGCCGGTCAGTTCCCTTGCCTGCTGCATATGATACAGATGTCCGGCATGGAACGGGTTATATTCGGTAATTAAACCAACGATTTTCATAAATTTCAATCCTGTTTTTTGCATTTTTGCGAGGAATTTTGTAGCAGCCTATTTATAATAGAAATAAAAATAAAAGACTGTTGCTGTTGCGGCAGAAAAATCTGTAAAAAATAGCAGCCATTTTCTGCTTCATTTACATTATATAGTGGAAGTGCGGGAGCGTAAAGGAAAAATTATAGTGCATCTTGTTAAAAATTTAATTAATCAAAAATTTGAAAATCGCTCTTGTATACAATAAACAACTGGTATATAATGTTAGCAGTAATAGACACACACTTATGAAAGGGGTTTTATAACCATGGCATTTATTGACAAGATTAAGGAAAGAGCAAAAGCAGACAAGAAAACCATCGTTCTTCCAGAGTCAATGGACAAGAGAACATACGAGGCAGCTGAGAAAATTCTGAAAGAGGGTATCGCAAATCTGATCATCATCGGTACTCCGGAAGAGATTGAGAAAAACGGCAAAGGCTTCGACATTTCCGGTGCCACCATCGTTGACCCGTACAATGATCCGAATAAGCAGAAATACATCGACAAGTTCGTTGAATTAAGAGGCAAAAAAGGTGTTACTCCGGAAGTCGCAAAAGAGCAGATGGAGAAAGACTATATGTACTATGCTTGCCTGATGTGCAAGTGCGGCGATGCTGACGGCGCTGTATCTGGTGCATGCCATTCTACCGGCAACACCATTCGTCCGGCTCTGCAGCTTCTGAAGACCAAACCGGGTATCAGCTCTGTATCTGGCTTCTTCCTGATGGAAGTTCCGGATTGCGAGTTCGGTGAGAACGGTCTGTTCGTATTCGCTGACTGTGCAGTAAACACTGACTTCGATTCCAACAAGCTGGCTGAGATCGCTGGTCTGTCCGCAGAGAGCTTCAAGATGCTGGTTGGCGCAGAGCCGAAGGTAGCTATGCTGTCCTATTCTTCTATGGGTTCCGCTAAACATGATGATGTTACCAAGGTAGCAGATGCAGTTAAGATTGCTCATGAGAAGTTCCCGGAACTGAAATTGGATGGCGAGCTTCAGCTTGATGCAGCACTGGTTCCGTCTGTAGGCGAGGCTAAGGCACCGGGCAGCACCGTAGCTGGACATGCTAACACCTTAGTATTCCCGTCCCTGGAAGCAGGCAACATTGGTTACAAACTGGTTCAGAGACTTGCAAAAGCTGGCGCTTATGGCCCGGTTCTTCAGGGTCTGTCCATGCCGGTAAACGATCTGTCCAGAGGATGCTTCGCAGACGATATCGTAGGCGTAGTAGCTATCACAGCTGTACAGGCTCAGCAGGCATAATTAATACCAATTGGAATCAAATGGATGGAGAACTGGCACCGCGTCAGAGAATCTTAAATCCGTTTAATTAAGAATTAAAAGTGATAATTACAGTTCAGCCCGGTATTCATACATAATCCTGCAGTTCACAACAGGGCAGTGCAGACGCTTTTGCAGATGCTTCCGTGTGAACCGCATATAGAGAATACCTGCGGCTGAATTGTGATGTTATAAAGAAAGGAATCTATTACCATGAATATTTTAGTTATTAACTGCGGAAGTTCTTCCTTAAAGTATCAGTTAATCAACTCTGAGACAGAGGGCGTTCTGGCTAAGGGTCTTTGCGAGAGAATCGGCATCGACGGTATGCTGACTTACCAGCCGGAGGGCGGCGAAAAAGAGAAATCTGAGATCGCTATGCCGACCCATACAGAGGCTATCAACGCAGTTCTGGCAGCCCTGACTAACGAGAAGAGCGGCGTTATCAAGAGCCTGTCTGAGGTAGGTGCAGTTGGACATCGTGTCGTACACGGCGGCGAGAAATTTACTTCTTCCTGCTTAATCAACGACGAGTCCATGAAAGCGATCGAAGAGTGCAACGATCTGGCACCGCTTCACAACCCGGCAAACCTGATCGGTATTCGTGCCTGCCAGGAACTTATGCCAGGCGTACCGATGGTAGCTGTATTTGATACCGCTTTTCATCAGACCATGCCAGATGTCGCTTACACCTACGGTATTCCGTATGAATACTATGAGAAATACAAAGTTAGACGTTACGGCTTCCATGGTACTTCCCACAGCTACGTATCTAAGAGAACCGCTGAGATCGTTGGAAAACCGTATGATCAGATGAAGATCATCGTTTGCCACCTGGGTAACGGCGCCAGCATCTCCGCTGTAAACTGCGGCAAATCCGTAGACACCAGCATGGGTCTGACTCCACTGGAAGGTCTGGTTATGGGTACACGTTCTGGTGACCTCGATCCGGCTATCATCGATTTCGTAGGTAAAAAAGAAGGTCTGTCCCTGGATGAGATGAACGAAGTCCTGAATAAGAAATCCGGTATGCTCGGTATCTCCGGCGTATCCAGCGATGGTCGTGATCTGGAAGCAGCAGCTGAGACTGGCAACAAGAGAGCACAGCTGGCTCTGGACGTATTCGACTACCGCGTAATCAAATATATCGGTGCATACGCAGCAGCTATGAACGGTGTAGATGCAATCGCATTTACCGCTGGTATCGGCGAGAACAACATCAAGATGAGAAAAGATGTTTGCAGCAGCCTGACCTACTTAGGCGTTAAACTGGATGAGGAGAAGAACAACGTAAGAGGTGAGGAGAGAATCATCTCTGCTGACGACTCCAAGGTTCAGGTTCTCCTGGTTCCGACCAACGAAGAGCTGGCTATCGCCCGCGAGACTCTTGCACTGGTAAAATAATTAAATATGAATTAAAATTTGCAAAAATATGTAAAATTAATCATTGACAAACGCGCTCGACCTTTGTATAATATCAAAGTGCGTATTAGGAGATTAGTATGCTGATTCATTTATCGGAACTTTTTAACTGCGAGGGTAGAAAGAAAGTCTATACAGTCGAGACTGCGCTGGACTCTGTTGATTTTGACGGAGAGACGTTTCAGATTGAGAAGGCTGAGCCTTTTGAACTGGAACTGACGGCTAAGACACGGCATAAGTATACGATGAGTGGTCATGCGACGCTGACGGTGGGAGGTCACTGTGCGCGTTGTCTGGAGCCAGTATCTTTCGACTGCGAACTGGATTTTGGACGAGAGTTTGAGGTGCAGGACGGTCAGGAGGAGAGTTTAGATGATGAACCTTTATGAAGGGGTACAATCTGGATGTAGACCAGTTGGTTTGCAACGAACTGCTACTGAGCTTGCCTATGAAAGTCCTGTGCAGAGAAGACTGCAAGGGGATTTGCAATAGATGTGGTACAAATCTTAATCTTCGGACTTGTACCTGTGACACTAGGTCGCTCGATCCAAGGATGTCGGTTATCCAGGAGATATTCAATGAATTTAAGGAGGTGTAACCATGTCTATCTGTCCTAAGAACAAATCTTCCAAAGCAAGAAGAGACAGCCGCAGAGCTAACTGGAAAATGAGTGCTCCGAACTTAGTAAAGTGCAGCAAGTGCGGTGCTCTGATGATGCCTCACAGAGTGTGCAAAGCTTGCGGAAGCTACAACAAGAAAGAAATCGTTAAAGTAGAAGACTAAGCTACAAGTATTGAAAAATAAGGGGTTAAGCGATTTTTGCTTAACCCATTTTTCGCATTTTAGCCCATTTTTAGCCCATTTCAAGAGGGTGTTTAACAGGTGTTTTTGGGTAGATTTTAGCAACTATAACTTATGGCTTATAAAATGTGGTCAAAAACAGGAGAGATTATTAATTTGCAATAATCTCTCCATTTTTATATTTCGTGAATATTATCAAATCTGTGATTTTTTATTAGTAAAAACTTGTAAAAAATGGGGATAGAAGAGCATTAAGCTCAACTATCCCTATAAGAATGTTATTTAACAAAGTATTTTATGTACTGTTATTTGTTATTTAACTTTTACTAGCGAAAGTCATATATGTGCCTCCTGTAAATGAAAGTATATTTCTAATTACAGGGGCCGCTCTCGCTACTTCTGAAAAAGATCAATAGCGAGAGCGGTCGCATATTTTGACATTTTTGTCAAGTATCAATTTAAAAATATGTTAGACTCCTATAGGGGATTTAACGCTAAAGCTTAACTTACTGACATTGGTTCATGGGTAGGCACTTTTGGAACCGAAAGTGCCGTAAGAAAACGTGGTGGCAGCAGGAATTTGCCGTATTTAAATGCGAAGCCACGGCAAATTCAGTTACTGGACACGTATGTGTGTACAGTAACTGAGATACTATGTAGATGGCGGTGTTGTATGCAAAAAGGTGTACAATACCGCTATTTTTTGTTAATATAGAGAAGAAGGAAAAAAGAGGGATAATGTTTATAAAAATCACGTTAGGAGGTTTTACATATGAAAAAGAGAAAATATTTACTTTTGACCGTCACAGCTGCCGCGCTTCTGGCGGCGATCCCATTTCAGGCATTTGCGTCGAGGGATACGGAGAACCGCAGCCCGGTTGGCTCGATCGGCTTAAATGTTTCGTCCTCGATCCATGTCGGTGATGAGAGTTCAGATGTGGATGTTTCGCTCGATTTCGGTGACTGCGATATTTCCAATGTTGATGTGATCAATGAGCCGTCCGGCAAATGGGTGGACAAGGATAAGCCAAAGCTGGAGGTTACTCTGGAGGCGGACGATGATTATTATTTTAAATCCGGTTATGCGAAAAAGAATGTAACCCTGAGCGGTGACAGTGCGACGGTTACTTCTATCAAGCGCAAGGGCGATGAGGAACTCCGGGTCGTGATCACCCTGAAAGCTTTAAAAGGAACCTCCAGTGATTACAGCCTGGATGTAGATGAGGCAGAGTGGGATCAGATGGATGGCGTTGCAGAGTGGAACGGCAGTGAGGATGCGAAATACTATGAGCTGCGCGTTTACCGGGATGAGAAATTTTTAAGTACGGTAAAACCGGGAAAAGAAACGAAATACAATCTTGGACGTTATCTTACGCAGGCGGGAACCTACACGTTTGATGTGCGCGCGGTTTACAGCGATTCACGGCACGGCGAATGGCAGACATCGGATTCCTTCACAATCACGGCGGAGCAGGCGCAGGAAATTCAGAAGACGCTTGTCTTCAAGGAAGCAGGCAGCGGTCCGGCAGCCGGTGCGTGGGAACAGGATACGCTTGGCTATAAGTACCGCAATTCCGATGGAAGCTATGTGACCAATAACTGGCAGCAGATCGGCGGTGTGTGGTATTTCTTCGATGAAAATGCATATTGCAAGACGAATACCTGGGTGTTCTGGAATGGAAAATGGTATTATCTGGATGTAAACGGCGCGATGTTAGTTAATACGACGACGCCGGACGGCAAGCAGGTCGGGGAAGATGGGGCGCTTCTGTAAAATTTTTAAGAAACAATTTTGATGAAAATCCGTCAGGGAAGATGAAGACAGAATTGTAAAATAGATGTGAGAAGAGGCAGATTGCACGGAATATGCGGTCTGTCTCTTTTACATTTAAAAACAGAGAAAAATTAAGAGAATATTTGCAAACAGAACGATGGGCAGAATGAAAACACATACATGAAAAGAGTGCTGAAAGATAAGGTGACAGTTATTTCTGATGGAATGAAAAAAATAACAAAAAGTATACTTGCATATTGTGAAATAAGTAGTAAGATAGAGGTGGTATCTCATGACTGCCTATTTTTTAACAATCTAGGGGAAGAGGCGGTCTGAGAAGAGACTGCAAGGGGTTCTAAGCCAGTATGGAGGATGGCAGAAAAAGGACTGACAAAGGAGGGGCACAAAGATGGCAGCACAAATTTTGGCTGTGATTATTTTTATTGTAATGTTTGGACTTATCATCTGGGATCACATTGAGAGGCATATCGTATCGCTCGGATGCGGGCTTCTGACGCTGGTGCTGGTGTTTGGCGTCTGTATGCACAGTGAGGCGGCAGCGGCGGAGACACTGAGCCTGCACAGCTTCATGATTCCGAACTTCTGGTTTCAGACCGAGGCGGCGGCAGAGTCCTCGAGCGGCATCAACTGGGCGACGATTCTTTTTATTGCCGGTATGATGCTGATGGTGGAGGGCATGGAGCGCGCGGGATTTTTCCGGTGGCTGTGCCTGACAATCGCCAAGGCGGTACATTATAAGACGATCCCGATTTTTATTTCATTTATGCTGATGTCGGCGCTTCTGGCGATGTTTATCGACAGTATTACCGTTATTCTTTTTTTGGCAGCGGTCACGGTAGAGCTGGCGCATCTTCTGCATTTTGATCCGATTCCGATGATCATTTCAGAGATCTTCTGTTCGAATCTAGGCGGCTCTGCGACGATGTGCGGCGATCCGCCGAATATTATCATCGGAACCTCGCTCGGATATTCATTTAAAGATTTTATTTTAAATACAGGTATGATGGCGGGTGTTTCGCTGATTTTTGTCGTGCTGTTTTTCTATTTTTCCTTTAGGAAAGAATTAAAGGCGAGTGAAAAGCATGACGAAGCGGTTACATATCCATCCCCACAGGAGGCGATCGCGGATCGGAAACGGTTTGCGGTCAGCGTGGTGATCTTTGCGGCGGCGATCGTGATGCTGGTGACGCATGCACAGACGGGACTGACAGTTGCGACGATTGGCGTATTTATCGGTGCTTTTTCGCTGCTGGCATCCGGCGGTGAGGCGCTCAGCATGATTAAGAAGCTTGACTATAAGACGCTGCTATTCTTCATTGGTCTTTTTGTCGTGGTCGGCGGCATGGAGCAGACGGGCGTCCTAAATTCTTTAGCAGGGATCATTGACGCAGTCAGTGGAAATAATGTAAAATGGGTAGTAGCGATTGTGCTGTGGCTGTCGGCGCTTGCGAGTGCATTTGTGGACAATATCCCATTTGCGGCGACGATGATCCCGGTTATCCGGAGTCTGGCGCAGGCAGGCGGCATGGATCTCTCGGTTCTGGCGTGGGCGCTTTCGATGGGTACGGATATTGGCGGCTGCGGAACTCCGATCGGAGCCTCGGCAAACGTAGTTGGTATCTCAGTGGCAGCGAAAAACGGACATTTTATCGGCTGGGGGAAATATTGCCGGTATGCAGCTCCGGCGACGGTGCTGGTAATCCTGATTTCCATGGTTTGTATATATGTGAGATACTTTTAAGGGGGCTTTTATATGGAGGAGAGGAAAAACAGAGTGATCATCTCGGTCAGCAGACAGTTTGGCAGCGGCGGACACAAGATAGCGGAAGCGCTGGCAGAGCATTTTGAACTTCCGATTTATGATCATAGGATGCTGGACAGTATTGCCAAGGAAAAGGGTGTGGATCCGCGTGTGCTGGAAAAATACGACGAGAAGCCGCTAAACCGTTTTCTGGCGCGCAATGTCAGCGGATTTTCAAGCTCTCTGGAGAACAATCTGGCGCAGATGCAGTTCAGTTACCTGAAAGACAAGGCCGATTCAGGGGAATCGTTTGTGGTAGTTGGACGGTGTGCGGAGACGGTTTTAAAGGAATATGACGGACTGATCACGATCTTTGTGCTGGGCGATGAGGAAACACGGGTGAAGAGAATTGAGCATCTGCACGGACTTTCAGAGGACGAGGCGAAACGTCTGGTAAAGACGAAGGACTGGCGGCGGAAATCCTACCACAACTGTTACAGCCGCGGACGCTGGGGAGATTCCAGAAATTATGACCTTTCGATCAACAGCAGCCGGCTGGGAATTGAGGGAACGACGAAGATGCTGGAGGAGTATGTGCAGGCGCGGATGGACGCGATGCAGAAATAAAATAATAGAGATATCGAAGAAAAAGAGAAAGGGGAACGTGTGCATAGGCGGCGCACGTCCCCCTTTCCCTTTTTCTGCCGAGGTGTTATACTGTTACTGTTCCCGGGTGGGCACTTTTGGAACCGAAAGTGCCGTAAGAAAACGTGGTGGCAGCAGGAATTTGCCGTATTTAAATGCGAAGCCACGGCAAATTCCGTTACTGGGCACGTATGCGTGAACAGTAACGTTATACTAAAAAAATATGGAATTAGATAGAAAAATCGTATTTGCTATCTGTTCGATCTTGTTTTATAGTATATAAGATATTTAATAGGAGTTTGATGATATATGACAGAGTTAAAAAAAGAAAAAAAGACCGGTCTCGTTCTGGAGGGCGGCGGGATGCGCGGTATTTACACAGCGGGCGTCCTGGATGTGTTTTTGGATCATGATATTTCATTTGACGGCGTGATCGGCGTCTCGGCGGGGGCAGTGCATGGGGCTTCGTTTGTGTCGGGGCAGAAGGAGCGGAGCATCCGCTATTATAAAAAATACTGCAATGACAAGCGTTTTATGAGCTTTAAAAACTGGCTGCGGACGGGAAATCTGGTGGACGAGCAGTTCTGCTTCCATGATATACCGGAACGGCTGGATCCGTATGATTACGAGGCATTTGACCGGGGAAATACACGGTTTTATGTTGCATGCAGCAATGTGGAGACAGGGAAAGCAGAGTATCTGGAGATCAAAGATATGTTCAAAGATGTCGAATATTTCCGTGCGACGGCATCCCTTCCGTATGTGTCCCATATGGTCGAGGTTGGTGGAATGAAGCTTCTGGACGGCGGCTGCACGGACAGCATTCCGTTGCGTGCCTTCGCTAAGATGGGGTATAAAAAATGCGTCGTTGTGCTGACCCGTCCGGCGGGCTACCGCAAGAAACCGGGCAATTTCTGGCTGCCGGAGGCGGCATATCACAAATATCCGGCGTTCGTGAGGGCGCTTCGCAGCCGCTATTATTTCTATAATAAGACGGTGGAATGGATCGATCGCCTCGAACAAGAGGGAAAAATTTTTGTTATCCGTCCGAGCGTGGCGCTTCCAATCGGCAGAACCGAACATAGTGTTGAAAAATTGCAGGAGACGTATGATATCGGCAGGAAGGATGCTGCCAATCAGATGCATGCAATGGAAAATTGGTTCAAATCTTATTGATTTATAGATTGATCTCTAGTATAGTAAAGATTGATGTAATGTGGCTGTGGACAATAAAAAGCGGGACAGCTGCAGCGTGACGATGAAAGAGCGATTCGTTCGGACCACATATGCCGCAGTGGCGGAAGACAGGTTTGGTATGTGTATCGCTATAAATGATAGAAGGAGAACACGCAATGGTTAAGATAGCTGTAGATGCCATGGGGGGCGACAACGCACCGGGTGAGATCGTGGCAGGTGCCGTGATGGCAGCCCAGTCGAGGGAAGATATTCAGATTTTCCTGATCGGCAAGGAAGAAGTCGTATCAGAAGAATTAAAAAAGCATACATATAAGAAAGAACAGATCGAGGTTGTCAATGCGACTGAGGTCATCGAGACGGAGGAACCGCCGGTCAATGCGATCCGCACGAAGAAAGATTCGTCTATCGTGGTCGGCATGAATATGGTCCGCAGGGGTGAGGCGGATGCATTCTGTTCCGCGGGCAGCTCCGGCGCGATTCTGGTCGGCGGACAGGTGATCGTCGGCAGAATCAAGGGCGTTGAACGTCCGCCACTGGCTCCATTGATTCCGACAGAAAAGGGCGTGTCCCTGCTGATCGACTGCGGCGCCAATGTCGATGCAAGACCGTCCCATCTGGTACAGTTTGCAAAGATGGGCTCCATCTACATGGAACACGTGGTTGGCATCAAGAATCCGCGTGTGGCGATCGTCAACATCGGTGCGGAGGAAGAGAAGGGCAATGCGCTGGTGAAAGAGACATTCCCGCTCTTAAAAGAATGTAAGGACATCAATTTCATCGGCAGCATCGAGGCACGCGAGATTCCGCACGGCGGCGCGGATGTCATCGTTTCCGAGGCATTTGTCGGAAATGTCATCCTGAAACTCTATGAAGGTGTCGGTGCAACCCTGATTTCCATGGTAAAACAGGGCATGATGACGAGCCTGCGCTCAAAGATCGGCGCATTGCTTGTAAAACCGGCGTTGAAGACGACGCTCAAAGCATTCGATGCGAGCCAGTACGGCGGCGCACCGCTTCTGGGATTGAAGGGGCTGGTTGTCAAGACGCACGGAAATTCCAAGCGCATCGAGGTGTGCAATTCGATTCTTCAGTGTGTGACCTTTAAAGAGCAGGCGATTAATGAAAAGATCAAGGAAAGTCTGTGAAACTTTCGTGAAATTATAAAATGTAGCGAAAAAACGATATGTTTTTAATCAATCTAGAATTCTAAATATTTTAAAATAAGTTCATAGAAAGGAAGAAAATTATGGAATTTGAAAAATTACAGAACATTATCGCGGAGGTACTGAATGTTGAAGCAGATGAAATTACGTTAAATACGACGTTTGTGGATGATCTGGGCGCAGATTCGCTGGATATTTTTCAGATTATCATGGGAATCGAGGAGGCGTTTGATATCGAAATTCCGACTGAGGAGGCAGAAAAGATTGTATCTGTGGGCGACGCAGTAGAGCAGATCAAGAACGCACTGAACTAATTCAATGTTTGTTAAAAAGTTATAGAGAAGTCTGTCAGGCAAAGGGGCTGGGCGGGCTGCCGAAGGGCAGGATCGCGACAGCTCCTTTCCAAAAAGAACGGATGTTTGACTCTGGCTCACAGACACAAATAGCAATGATTGCCGGAATCAGTCAGCAGCAGGACAGGCTGGAAAGAGAGAAATATATGGAGTATACATTAAATAAATTGGAAAAACGGATTGGCTATTCGTTTCAGGACAAGAAGCTTCTGGAACACGCGATGATACACAGTTCGTATGCCAATGAGCACCATCTTGGAAAACTGGGATGCAACGAGCGTCTTGAATTTTTAGGCGACGCGGTGCTGGAAGTGGTATCGAGTGATTTCCTGTTCCGCACGTTTCCGGAGATGCCGGAGGGCGATATGACAAAGACACGTGCGAGTCTGGTCTGCGAGCCGACGCTTGCATTCTGCGCACAGGAGATCGATCTGGGTGGATTTTTGCTGCTTGGAAAAGGCGAGGATGCGACCGGCGGACGGGGGCGCGATTCGGTGGTGTCGGATGCGATGGAGGCACTGATCGGTGCGATTTATCTGGACGGTGGTTTTGCTAATGCAAAAGAGTTTATTCATCGATTTATTCTCAACGATATGGAACACAAAAAGCTCTTTTATGATAGCAAGACTATCTTGCAGGAGATTGTGCAGGGACACACAGACGAGACACTTACATACGTTCTTCTGAAAGAAGAAGGACCGGATCACAACAAGAGCTTCGAAGTGTCCGCGATGCTGGACGGTCAGGAGATCGGCCGCGGCATCGGACGGACGAAAAAATCAGCGGAACAGCGTGCGGCGTACCGTGGGATCCTCACTATCAGAAAACCGCAGGAGTAGGTATGTATTTAAAGAGTATTGAAATACAGGGTTTTAAGTCATTTGCCAATAAAATTCTGTTTGAGTTCCACAACGGAATCACGGGCATCGTCGGGCCAAACGGCAGCGGCAAGAGCAATGTCGCCGATGCAGTGCGCTGGGTGCTCGGTGAGCAGAGAAGCAGGCAGCTGCGCGGCGGCACGATGCAGGACGTTATTTTTGCTGGTACGGAGCTTCGAAAACCGCAGGGATTTGCCTACGTGGCGATCACACTGGATAATGCCGATCACAAACTTCCGATTGAGTACGACGAAGTCACGGTTTCAAGACGTCTTTACCGTTCTGGTGAGAGTGAATATAAGATTAATGGAACGAGCTGCCGTCTAAAAGATATCAACGAGCTCTTTTACGATACGGGTATCGGTAAAGAGGGATATTCCATCATCGGACAGGGGCAGATTGATCAGATTTTAAGCGGGCGGCCGGAGGAACGGCGCGAGCTGTTTGACGAGGCGGCTGGAATCGTGAAATTCAAGCGGCGCAAGGCGATCGCACAGAAGAAGCTGGAAGATGAAAAACAGAACCTGATCCGCGTGACGGATATTTTGTCCGAGCTGGAAAAACAGGTAGGACCGTTGGAACGGCAGTCGGAGGAGGCGAAGGAGTATCTGCGTCTGCGGGAAGAGCTGCGCTGCCTGGACGCCAACCTGTTTTTGGCAGAATCGGAGGAATTGAAGCGCCAGATCCGGGAAGTGGAGCAGAAGGAGATGATTCTGACCGGCGATCAGGAGAGTGTGCGGGCGGAATCGGAGACACTGAAATCGGAGTACGAATTGCTCGGAACCGAGCTGGATGCGCTGGATGCGGCGATTGCCGCGGATCGTGAGGCGTGCAGCCGGGAAGACCTGGAACGCCAGGAGAAGACCGGACGGATCGGAGTTCTCAGAGAGCAGATCCGGACGGAGCAGATGAACGAAGAACATATCCGCAGCCGGATGGCGTCGATCGACGGCGAAATCCATCAGAAAGAGGAAGAACAGGCGGAATATGAGTCTGAAAAACAGGCACTAAATGCATCGGTGCAGACGATCGAAGCAAAACAGCAGGAAGCGGAGGCAGCAGTCCGTTCGATGGACGAGGCGGTCAGCCGGACGGAAACCTTGATCGAGACGGCAAAAGCCGAGATCATGGACGCTCTGAACCAGAAAGCGGAACTTGCCGCCCGCCGTCAGCGCTATGAGACGATGCTGGAGCAGGCGGATGTGCGCCGGGCGGAAGTGACGCAGAAGCTTTTGAAATTCAAGAGCGATGAGTCGGTTCAGGAAGAGCAGAAAAAAGAAGAAGAAGCCAAATTAGGGAAGGTGCAGGAATGTCTGGAAGCGTTTTCGGCGCAGGAAAAAGAGCTGCAGGAGCAGACGCGCACGGAGGAAGAACAGGAACGCCGCCTGAACCAGAAACTTTCGAGCCTTCAGCAGGATTACCACACGAACCGGACGAGGCTGGAATCGATGCGGAATCTGGCGGAGCGCTACGAGGGCTACGGCGGTAGTATCCGCCGCGTGATGGAAGTCAGGGACCGTGTTCCGGGCATTCATGGCGTTGTGGCGGATTTGATCAGCACGACGAAGAAATATGAGACGGCGATCGAGACGGCACTTGGCGGCAGCATCCAGAACATTGTGACGGATTCCGAGGAGACGGCGAAACGCCTGATTGAACATCTGAAAAAGAACCGGTATGGCCGTGCAACGTTTCTGCCGCTGACCAGCATGGAACGCCGCCAGAGTTTTGGACAGCCGGGGGCGCTGAAAGAAATGGGGGTTCTTGGACTGGCAAGCGAACTGGTCTCTGCGGATGAGAAATACAGCGGGCTGGTGTCCTATCTGCTGGGACGCGTGGTCGTGGTGGATCAGATCGATCATGCGATTGCGCTGGCAAAGAAATACCGCTATTCTCTCCGGATCGTGACGCTGGACGGCGAGCTTTTAAGCCCTGGCGGTTCGATGACCGGTGGTGCATTCAAGAACAGCAGCAATCTGCTGGGACGACGCCGTGAGATCGAAGAACTGGAAGCTGCCTGCAAAAAGGCATTGGAACAGGTGGAAGCGGTACAGAAGGAGCTGGCAGAGACGGGGCGCAGGCTGACGGAAGCGAAGAGAACACTGGCATCCGTCCAGGAGAGGCGCCAGCAGATGCAGATCCAGCAGAATACGTTGGAACTGACGATCTGCCAGCTAGAGGCGAGACGGCAGGAGATTGCAGATTCCTCGCAGGATCTGTCTTCAGAAAATCAGGAACTCGAACTGCAGGTAGGCGATCTGCGCGGGGCGCTGCGGGAGCTGCAGACCGAAGAGATGAAGCTTGAAACGCTAAGCAATGAGAAGAACCAGTACGTGGAAGAGCAGCAGACAGGTCTTGAGACGGCGAAAAAGCAGCGTGGGGAAGCGGCGGCAGCCCTTTCGGAGATACAGCTTGGGCATTCCCAGGCGGAGCAGAAGGGCGCGTTTATCGAGGAAAATCTGCGCCGTGTATTGCAGGAGCAGGAACGTCTCCGGGCCGAGAAAGAGAAACTTTCCGGCGGTCACGCGGACAGCAGCGAGACGATCGCTGCCAGAGAGCGCGAGATTGCAGCGCTGGAAGCCGAGATACAGGCGTCCGGGGACAAGCGGACGCAGATGGAACTGGTAATCCAGAACAAGCAGCGTGAGAAGGAAGAAAAGGCGGGGCGGCAGAAAACTTTCTTTGATAAAAAGGAAGAGCTGAACGAACGTCTCCAGCTTTTAGACCGCGAGAACTTCCGTCTCCAGAATCAGAGAGAACGCCTGAATGAGCGCCTGGAGTCGCAGGTCGATTATATGTGGAGTGAGTATGAGCTTACGTATTCGCGCGCGGAAGAGCTGCGGAAGGAAGAGTTGACCTCGATTCCAGAAATGAAGCGGTCGATCAATGAGAAAAAGATGGAGATCCGCGCCCTTGGGAATGTCAATGTCAACGCGATCGAGGACTACAAGGAGATATCCGGCCGATACGAATTTATGAAAAACCAGCATGAAGATCTGGTAGCGGCACAGGCGGCGCTGGAAAAAATTATCGAGGAGCTCGATGAAGGAATGCGGCGTCAGTTCCGGGAAAAATTTGGTGAGATCCGCCGCGAGTTTGATAAAGTATTTAAGGAATTATTTGGAGGCGGAACGGGTACGCTGGAGCTGTCGCAGGAAGAAGATATTCTGGAGGCAGGCATCCAGATTATTTCACAGCCGCCGGGCAAAAAACTGCAGAATATGATGCAGCTCTCCGGTGGGGAGAAAGCATTGACGGCGATCGCACTGCTTTTTGCAATTCAGAACTTAAAACCGTCGCCATTCTGCCTGCTTGATGAGATTGAGGCGGCGCTCGACGATTCCAACGTAGACCGGTTTGCCGGGTACCTGCATAAGCTGACGCGCTACACGCAGTTTATCGTCATCACCCACCGAAGAGGTACGATGGTGTCGGCAGACCGCCTGTACGGTATCACGATGCAGGAAAAAGGTGTGTCCACGCTGGTATCGGTCAGCCTGATCGAGGCGCAGATGGAGCGGGAAGAGGAAAAGCAGAATTATAATTGCAAAAAAGAGTTCAGAAATAGAAAAGGAGGCGCAGCCATGGGAGATAAGAAAAAGGGTTTTTTCAGCCGTCTGGTAGAAGGGCTGACGAAGACGAGAGATTCCATTGTAGGCGGAATTGATTCCGTATTCAGCGGTTTTTCCGCGATCGATGATGATTTTTATGAGGAGATCGAAGAGACGCTTATCATGGGCGATCTAGGTATCCAGACGACGATGGCGATCGTCGAGGATCTCCGGAAAAAGGTAAAAGAAAACCACATCAAGGATCCGGCAGAGTGCAAGGATCTTCTGATTGCCAGCATCAAGGAACAGATGGATCTGGGCGAAAATGCCTACGAATTTGAAAACCGCAAGTCGGTTGTGCTGGTGATCGGCGTCAACGGCGTCGGGAAGACGACCTCGGTCGGCAAGCTGGCGGGTCAGTTAAAGGATCAGGGCAAGAAGGTCATTCTGGCAGCGGCGGATACATTCCGTGCGGCAGCGATTGAGCAGCTGACGGAGTGGGCAGGACGCGCGGGCGTTGAGCTGATCGCCCAGCAGGAAGGTTCTGATCCGGCAGCTGTTATCTACGATGCGATCGCGGCGGCAAAATCAAGAAATGCCGATGTGCTGATCTGCGACACGGCAGGTCGTCTGCACAACAAGAAAAACCTGATGGAAGAGTTAAAGAAGATCAACCGGATCATCGACAAAGAATATCCGGACGCCTACCGTGAGACATTGGTTGTCCTTGACGGAACGACCGGTCAGAACGCGCTTGCACAGGCAAAACAGTTTATGGAGGTGGCGGATATCACCGGCATCATCCTGACGAAGCTGGATGGCACGGCAAAGGGCGGTATCGCGGTTGCGATCCAGTCCGAGCTTGGTATTCCGGTTAAATACGTCGGAATCGGCGAAAAAATCGACGATTTACAGAAATTCGATGCGAATGATTTCGTCAATGCACTGTTTAAGAGAAATGAAGCATTGACAGAGAATGAATAAAGCTAAAAATAGCTGAGCATGCCACGGCTGAAACTGGTTTGGCGGAGAACAAATCTGCTTAAGCCGCAGATTCAGATAAACAGGACACACCCGGCAGATTGTCTGGTCAGAGAACCGGCAAAAGCAGGGCGCATTCTGAGAAATACGGATAAATGGAGGAAAGACAATGAGTGAGACAATAAAGGAAGAGACAGCAGAGGCAGTACAGGCTGAGCCGCAGGGACTGACGCTGGAGAAATTCGAAGAAGCAACCGAGGTTGTCAGCAAGGTTATTTCCGAGACAAAACTGGTTTACAGTGAATATTTTTCGAATTTGACCGGCAATAAAGTATATTTAAAACCGGAAAATATGCAGTATACAGGTGCTTACAAGGTAAGAGGTGCATTTTATAAGATCAGCACCCTGAGCGATGAGGAGAAACAGCGCGGTCTGATCACCGCATCGGCTGGAAACCATGCACAGGGCGTTGCATACGCGGCAAAACTGGCTGGCTGCAAGGCAACGGTTGTTATGCCGACGACCACGCCGCTCATGAAGGTAAACCGTACCAGAAGCTATGGCGCAGAGGTGGTTCTTCACGGCGATGTATTCGATGAGGCACTGGCATATGCAAATGAGCTGGCAGCGGAGCACGGATATACCTTTATCCATCCGTTCAACGATCTGGACGTAGCCACCGGTCAGGGAACCATCGCGATGGAGATCATCAAAGAGCTTCCGACCGTTGATTATATTCTGGTTCCGATTGGCGGCGGCGGACTCTGTACCGGTGTTGCAACGCTGGCAAAACTGCTGAATCCGAAGATCAAAGTGATCGGTGTAGAACCGGCAGGCGCAAACTGTATGCAGGAATCCCTGAAAGAAGGAAAAGTAGTGACTCTCCCGAGCGTCAACACAATCGCGGATGGTACTGCCGTTAAACGCCCGGGCGATCTGCTGTTCCCGTACATCCAGATCAATGTGGATGATATTATCACCATCGAGGATTCCGAGCTGATCGTGGCATTCCTTGATATGGTAGAAAACCACAAGATGATCGTTGAGAACTCCGGTCTTCTGACTGTGGCTGCTCTGAAACACCTGAATGTGAAGAAGAAAAAAGTCGTATCCATCCTGAGTGGCGGCAACATGGACGTGATCACAATGGCATCCATCGTACAGCATGGTCTGATCCAGAGAGACCGCGTATTTACCGTATCTGTACTGCTGCCGGATAAGCCAGGCGAACTTGCAAAAGTCGCAACCCTGATGGCAGAAGAACAGGGCAATGTCATCAAATTGGAGCATAACCAGTTTGTCAGCATCAACCGCAACGCAGCAGTGGAGCTGCGGATCACCGTTGAGGCGTTTGGTACGGATCACAAGAATAAGATAGTGGAAGCGCTCAAGGAAGCAGGCTACCGTCCGAAGCTGGTAAAATCCAAAAATATCTATGATGTCTAAGGTGGAAATGAAAAGCAGTGTAGATAGAGCAGACAGGGGAGAATTGAAATGAAGCGGGAGAAATATGAGCCGGTGTTAAAAAATATTTCCTATTTTATAAAATGGGCGGAAGGCGCGATTGTGATTGGAATTGTGAGCGGCTGCATCGGCACGGCATTTGGAAAATGCGTCCTATGGGTGTCGGCATTCTTTCAGAGCCACCCGTGGATGGTCTTTCTGCTGCCGCTCAGCGGTCTTTTGGTTCTGGGCGTTTACCATGTGCTGGGAGAGGATAATAACCGGGGCACAAATATGGTGATTGAATCGATCTATTCGAACACAGAGATCAGTTTTGCGACTGCCCCGGCAGTCTTTGCAGGAACGCTTCTGACGCATTTGGGCGGCGGTTCTGCCGGACGCGAGGGCGCGGCGCTGCAGATGGGAGGAAGCATCGGAACCCAGATCGGAAAATGGCTGAAATTTGATGAGAAAGATAAGAAGATTGCGGTCATGTGCGGCATGAGCGGTGTATTTGCCGCCTTGTTTGGCACACCGATGGCGGCGGCGATCTTTTCAATGGAGGTTATCAGCATCGGCGTTATGTACTATGCAGCGCTGGTTCCGTGTGTCTTTTCTGCATTTACGGCGGCGGCGCTGGCGAGGTTCTGGGGACTGATGCCGGAGCGGTTTGCGATTGGTGCGGTTCCGGCGTGGAGTATTGAAACAGCGATCGTGGCTGTCGGTCTGGCGGCTGGCTGCGCGCTGGTGTCGGAGCTTTTCTGCATCACGCTTCACACAACGGAACATCTCTACAAAAAATATCTTCCATCGCCGGTCTGGCGGATTCTATCCGGCGCGGCGATTGTGATTGTTTTGACGCTTCTGACCGGTTCGACCCGCTACAACGGAAGCGGCGTCTCCCTGATTGAAAAATGTTTCGAGGGCGAGGGACTTCCATGGGATTTCCTGATGAAAATTCTCTTTACGACGGTTACGCTGGAGGCAGGCTTCAAGGGAGGCGAGATTGTGCCGACCCTGACGATCGGCGCGGCGTTTGGCAGTTTCTTTGCATTTCTCTTTGGACAGCCGGTCGGTCTTATGACCGCCTGCGGTATGCTGGGACTCTTCGTGGGAGTCACAAACTGCCCGATCTCAACGCTTCTGCTGGGCTTTGAGCTTTTTGGCTATGAGGCGATGCCGTTTTTCGTGCTGGTGATTGCAGTCAGCTTTAGTTTCTCTGGTTATTACAGCCTGTATGCGAGTCAGAAATTTATCTACTCGAAGACGAGGACGGAGTTTATTAACCGGAAGACGAATAAATAGGTGGAAAATGCTCACCATAATTTTGATTTTTTACTTTTGAATACCACAAAAAGGGTTCCAATTTATCTTTGGAACCCTAAAATGTCATGCTTTAAAGAAATTCATGAATCTACGTGCTCTATCATGATTTATTCATGAAAATCCTGCGGTTTCTCATCACGGAAATCGAGCAGGGCGCGCGGTGCAACCTGCAGAACACCTGCAATATCAAAGAGACTCTCTAAGGAAAGACTCGTTTTCATGTTCGGTGCCTCGATGTTGGATATATGAGTCCGGCTTAAATCGGTCGCCTCTGCTAAAGCCATCTGGCTCATGCCGCGGAGTTTGCGGTAATAAGCGATGTTGAGACCTATCTGACGGTAATATTTTTCATAACGGTTTGTCTGCTGCTTGTTAATTTGTTTTTGATCGATTGCTGTCATATTTTTCAAGTGCCTCCCCGATCCGAAAGAATCATGCGTTATTGTTATTTCAGAGATAATAAATAATTACAACTGATATAACTATTGTAGCTGGAAATTGATTTTTATCAAACAATATAATGATTCAAATTTGCAATGTTATAAAATGCATATCCAATAAAATAATGCACATACATGGATTGCACCCAGGAAGGCTGTTAAATAATGCACAGAAAAAGATTGCAGAGGATAAGTGCAGATAAATAATGAGAAGCTGGGGGCAGAATGAGAGCGGCGGGAAAAGGTGAAATAGAAAAAGAAGTAAAACGGGCACTAAAATTTGAGAAAAAAATGAAAAACAGGGCGAAGAATCCGTATACAGAAAGGCGTTTTGGGAAAAGAATGAAAGGATGCACAGGATTTACGAAAATTCTATCGCACATTCGGATTTTTTGTGGTAGAATATCTTTGATAAGGTGACGCGGCTTTTTACGGTCATCACAGATAAAATGTACATCAGAACGTACATATAGACAGGGAGAACCGAATTATGGAATTAAAGCGGGTATTACTGAAGCTGAGCGGAGAAGCGCTGGCAGGCGACAAGAAAACCGGGTTTGATGAAGCGACGGTCAAGGAAGTAGCCAGACAGGTTAAGACGGCGGTCGATGACGGAATCGAAGTAGGTATCGTGATCGGCGGCGGAAACTTCTGGAGAGGCCGCCAGAGCAATGCAATCGATCGGACCAAGGCGGATCAGATCGGAATGCTGGCAACGGTCATGAACTGTATTTACGTGTCGGAGATCTTCCGGAGCGAAGGCATGATGACACAGATTCTGACACCATTTGAGTGCGGCTCCATGACGAAGCTGTTTTCAAAGGACAGAGCCAATAAATATTTCTCAAAGGGTATGGTTGTATTTTTTGCAGGCGGTACAGGTCATCCGTATTTCTCAACTGATACCGGTGTAGCGCTGCGTGCGATTGAGATGGATGCAGACTGCATTCTTCTGGCTAAGGCGATCGACGGCGTCTATGACAGCGATCCGAAGATCAACCCGGATGCAAAGAAGTATGATACGATCACGATTCAGGAGGTGATCGACAAGCAGCTGGCGGTCGTAGACCTCACAGCTTCCATCATGTGTATGGAAAATCACGTTCCGATGGCAGTATTCAGCCTGAATGAAAAAGACGGAATTGTAAATGCAATGCGCGGAAAAATTAACGGTACAGTGGTTACCGCATAACTAGGAGGATTTTATGCAGGAGAGATTAAAAGTTTACGAAGAGAAGATGAATAAGTCCTATGACGCACTGCTGAATGAGTATACATCCATTCGTGCTGGACGTGCGAACCCGCACGTACTGGACAAAATCAAAGTAGATTACTACGGCGCACCGACCCCGTTACAGCAGGTGGCAAATATCTCTGTGCCGGAGCCGCGTATGATTCTGATCCAGCCGTGGGAGAAGAAGCTCATTAAGGACATCGAGAAAGCGATCCTGACTTCCGATCTGGGTATCAACCCGAACAACGATGGAAGTGCAGTCCGCCTGATTTTCCCGGAGCTTACTGAGGAACGCCGTAAAGATCTGGCAAAGGATGTTAAGAAAAAGGGCGAGGGCGCGAAGGTTGCAGTCCGCAATATCCGCCGTGATGCAAACGACCTGTTAAAGAAGCTGGAAAAAGGCGGCGAGATCACCGAGGACGAGCTGGCAGATGGCGAGGATCAGATCCAGAAGCTGACTGACAAGATGATCGCAAAGGTTGATAAAGCAGTAGAAGAAAAAACAGCTGAGATCATGACTGTATAAAAATACAATAGAGTTTAAATGTAAAAATCAGGCTGCCTCAAGCAGGGCTGGCCGGCATTGCAGATGCGGATGGCCGGCTGGTCCTGTTTTCTGGCTATTAAGGGAATATTATGGAGGAAAACTGGATGGAAAGGGACATCGAAAACATGGTAATTCCGCAGCATGTCGCCCTCATTCTGGATGGCAACGGCAGATGGGCGAAGAAGAGAGGTCTTCCGAGAACCGTAGGTCATAAACAGGGGTGTGTGACGGTTGAACAGACGGTTGAGGATGCAGCGAGACTGGGAATTCGTTATCTGACGGTATATGGTTTTTCAACGGAAAACTGGAAGCGTTCTGCTGAAGAAGTAGGGGCGCTGATGCAGCTCTTCCGTTTTTATCTGAAACGGCTTTTAAAGATTGCCAAGAAAAATAATGTAAGAGTCAAAATGATCGGCGACCGCACGCGCTTTGACAGCGATATCATCGAGGGCATCAACCGCCTGGAAGACGAGACGGCGGCAAACACGGGCATGACCTTTGTGATCGCAGTCAACTACGGCGGCAGAGATGAGATCACGCGCGCGGTGCGCCATATGATGATGGACTGTCAGGACGGAAAGCTGGTGCCGGAGGACGTGACAGAGCAGACCGTTGCGTCCTATTTAGATACGGCGGGTATCCCGGATCCGGATCTTCTGATCCGCACCAGCGGCGAGATCCGCCTGTCCAATTATCTGCTGTGGCAGCTTGCCTACAGTGAGATTTATATCACGGACTGCCTGTGGCCGGATTTCAACCGCGACGAGCTTATAAAGGCAATTGAGCAGTTCAATCAAAGAGACAGACGCTTTGGCGGAGTCAAGGCATAAGGAGGAGTTGCCATGTTCAGAACGAGGCTGATAAGCGGGATTGTGCTTGTAGCACTCGCGATTTTACTGGTTACAAAGGGCGGTGTCCTTCTGTACTGTGTGACCGCCGCGATCTCCCTGATCGGTATGTTTGAGCTTTACCGGGTTATGGGGATTGAGAAAAAAGCGCCGGGCATCGCCGGGTATCTGGCGTGTCTGGGATATTATGGGCTGGTGTGGTTTGAAGGGCAGCATTATGTGACGCTGCTTGCGATTGCAGCCCTGATGGTGCTGATGAGCATTTACGTGTTCACGTTTCCGAAATATGGGACCGAGCAGATTACAGTAGCATTTTTCGGCATTTTTTATCTGGGAATTATGCTTTCCTACCTGTATCAGGTGCGGGCAATGGCGGACGGAAAATACCTTGTCTGGCTGATCTTTTTAAGCTCCTGGGGCTGTGACACCTGCGCATACTGCGCGGGAATGCTCCTTGGAAAACACCGTCTGGCACCGGTTTTAAGCCCGAAAAAATCGATCGAGGGCGCCGTCGGCGGTGTGGTCGGATCGGCTCTGTTAGGCTGCATTTATGCGTATTTCTTCGGTGCGAAGATGGACGAGGTCAGCAATCCGATGGTGGCATGCGCGGTGGCGTGTGCGATTGCGGCGGTCATTTCCCAGATCGGGGATCTGGCGGCGTCGGCGATCAAGCGGAACCACAATGTCAAGGATTACGGAAACCTGATTCCGGGACACGGCGGCGTGCTGGATCGGTTCGACAGCATGATTTTTACGGCACCGGCGATTTATTTTGCACTGACGTTTTTACGATAAAACGAAAGCATGTATGAAAATACAGAAACAGGAGAATAAGAAATGAAAAAAATTGCGATACTTGGATCAACCGGATCGATCGGAACACAGACATTGGAAGTGGTCCGGGCGAATAAAGATATAGAAGTAACGGCTCTGGCGGCTGGAAGCAATATTGATCTTCTGGAGAAACAGATCCGGGAGTTTTCTCCGAAGATCGCGGCGGTCTGGAACGAGGAAAAAGCAAAAGAACTGAAAGACCGTGTGCGCGATCTGGATATCCGTGTCGAGAGCGGCATGGATGGACTTCTCGCAGTGGCAACGGAGCTGGGTGCGGAGATTGTGGTGACAGCGGTAGTCGGAATGATCGGTATCCGCCCGACGATCGCAGCGATGAATGCTGGAAAAGATATTGCACTTGCAAACAAAGAGACCCTGGTAACGGCCGGGCATATCATTATGTCGCTGGCAAAGGAGAAGCATGTCCGTATTCTGCCGGTGGACAGCGAGCACAGCGCGATTTTCCAGAGTTTGAACGGTGAGACGGGAAATAAGATCCACAAGATTCTCCTGACAGCGTCCGGCGGACCGTTCCGCGGATGGACGAGAGAGCAGATGAAGAGTGTGCAGGTCGAAGATGCGCTGAAACATCCGAACTGGACGATGGGGCGCAAGATCACGATCGACAGTTCCACGATGGTAAACAAAGGTCTGGAAGTTATGGAGGCGAGATGGCTCTTTGGCGTGGAGATGGATCAGGTGCAGGTGGTTGTGCAGCCGCAGAGTGTGATTCATTCAATGGTAGAGTACGAGGACGGCGCGGTAATAGCGCAGCTCGGCACGCCGGATATGAAACTTCCGATCCAGTATGCGCTGTATTATCCAGAACGCCGCTTCCTAGCGGGCGACCGGCTGGATTTTGCAAAGCTGGCACAGATTACCTTTGAAGCGCCGGATTTTGAGAATTTCCACGGACTTTCCCTGGCATACAAAGCCGGACGGCGCGGCGGCACGCTTCCGACCGTGTTCAACGCGGCAAATGAGCGGGCAGTCCAGAAATTCCTCGATCGCGAGATCGGATATCTGACCATCACTGATATGATTGAGGCGGCGATGGAACACCACACCGTGAAAGAGAATCCGACGGTCGAAGAGATTCTGGCAGCAGAACAGGAAACCTATGATTTTATAGAGAGCAGGTGGTAGATTGGTAAGTTTGCTGGCGGCACTGATTGTATTCAGCCTGATCGTGCTGTTTCACGAATTTGGACATTTTTTATTGGCAAAACGGGGCGGAATCTGCGTCGTTGAGTTTTCGCTCGGCATGGGTCCTAGACTTTTCAGTTTTGTGAAAGGCGGGACGCGGTACTCGCTGAAGCTGCTTCCGTTTGGCGGTTCTTGTATGATGCTGGGGGAAGATGAAGGGTATGATGCGCCGGGTGAGACGGAAAAAGGGAGTTCCTGCGATCAGAACCAGAGTCTGACAGATGGAAAAACGGATCGGCTCCTGCTGCCTTCGGGCGCAACGGGGACTTATTTTAATGCGGTTTCTGCCTGGACACGTTTTAAAGTCGTGGTGGCAGGACCTGTATTCAACTTCATTCTGGCGTGGTTTTGCGCCTTTTTCGTGATCAGCTGTGTGGGATTTGATCCGGCGTCGGTTGTCAGTGTTGAGGACGGCTATCCGGCACAGGAGGCGGGGCTGCAGGCGGGCGATACGATCGAGCGCTTAAATGGTACGCGCACCTATCTGTACCGCGATGTGCAGACGTATCTGCAGTTTCATCCGGGAAAGAGTGTCACGGTGGAGTATGTGCGGGATGGGAAATCCTACACGACGCAGATGGTTCCGCGCTATTCCGAGGAGGCGGGACGCTATCTTATTGGAATCAGCGGCGGCGTTTACCGGAAACCGGCGTCCGTGATTCAGACGGCGCAGTATAGCTTCTATGAAGTGCGCTATTGGATCCGTGTGACGTTCAGCAGCCTTGGCATGATTCTGAAGCGGCAGGTCAGCTCGAACGATATCGCGGGTCCGGTGCGGATTGTGTCGATGATCGGCACGACGGTCAAGGAGAGCCAGAGCTACGGACTTATGATTGTGCTTGTCAATCTGGCCAATATGTGTATTCTACTCAGCGCCAATCTGGGTGTCATGAATCTGCTTCCGATTCCGGCGCTGGACGGCGGACGGCTTGTATTTATCATTCTGGAGATGCTGCGCGGCAAGCCGGTTGATCCGGAAAAAGAGGGCATGGTCCATATGGTGGGCATGGCGGCGTTGATGACGCTGATGTTATTTGTATTGTTTAATGATATTAGAAATTTATTGTAATGATAATTCATTTGATTCAAAGGCATGAAAGATTTGCTCGAAAGAGGCCGGAAATTTTGTGTCGGAGAAGAACGGTTTGGGAGGAACGATATGGGATACCGGGACGAGACGAAAGTGGTGCAGATTGGAAAACGACAGATCGGCGGCGGCAATCCGATTCTGATCCAGTCGATGTGTAATACGAAAACAGAGGATGTGGAGGCGACCGTCGAGCAGATTCTGGCGCTGGAGCACGCGGGCTGCGATATTATCCGTGTGGCAGTGCCGACAATGGAGGCGGCTGCTGCCCTGACGGAGATTAAACGCCAGATACATATTCCATTGGTGGCGGATATTCATTTTGACTATCGTCTCGCGATCGCGGCGATCGAGTGCGGCGCGGACAAAATCCGTATCAATCCGGGAAATATCGGTTCCAGAGAGCGGATCCAGGCGGTGGTTGACAAGGCAAAAGAGTATGGCGTGCCGATTCGTGTCGGCGTCAACAGCGGTTCTTTGGAAAAGTCATTGGTAGAGAAATATGGCGGCGTGACAGCGGAAGGACTCGTTGAGAGTGCGCTGGATAAGGTTGCCTGATTGAGCAGATGGGTTATGATAATCTGGTCATCAGCATCAAATCTTCGGATGTTATGATGTGTGTAAAAGCACATGAACTAATTGCAAAAAAGACTCATTATCCGCTGCATGTCGGTATCACAGAGGCGGGAACTGTGATTGCGGGCAATATCAAGTCAGCGGTCGGTCTGGGACTGATTTTGAGTCAGGGAATCGGTGATACGATCCGCGTGTCCCTGACAGGCAGCCCGCTGGAGGAGATCAAGTCGGCAAAGCTGATTTTGAAGACGCTGGGCCTTCGTCGGGGAGGCGTGGAAGTTGTTTCATGTCCGACCTGCGGACGCACGCAGATCGACCTCATCGGTCTGGCAAACCAGGTGGAGACGCTGGTACAGGGATATCCGCTGGATATCAAGGTTGCCGTCATGGGCTGCGTGGTCAACGGACCGGGCGAGGCGAAGGAAGCCGATCTCGGTGTAGCCGGCGGTATCGGCGAAGGACTTCTGATACGCAAGGGCGAGATTGTGAAAAAACTGCCGGAGAGTGAACTTTTACCGGCGCTCAAAGCGGAGCTTGACCGGATGGTGGAAGAGAAAAAAGCAAAGGAATGATAGAATGAAAACATTTCTGGAGGTATTTCCAGATTTACATATTGCGGAAAATGTGCGGGGACTGCTTGAAATGGTCGGGATCGAGAAGATCTCGACGAACCGTGACCGGAGCGTGATCCGCGTATACATCGACAGCCCGCGCCTGATGCACAAGCAGAGTATCTACGATCTGGAAAAAGGCATCAAGGAGCAGTTGTTTCCGGGCAAACGGGTGACGATCAAGATTTTGGAGAAATACCATCTGTCCAGCCAGTACACGCCGGAAAAACTCATGAATGTATACCGGGACAGCATTTTGATGGAGCTGAAAAATTACAGTATCCTTCTTTATAATATGTTCCGTAAGGCGGAGATGAATTTTGAAGAAGAAGGATACCTGAGCTGTCGCTGGAGGACACGATGATCGTGCGCGATAAGGCACCGGAGCTGGTGCGGATTCTGGAGAAAATCTTCACCGAGCGCTGCAATGTGCCGGTGGTTGTGAAGACTTCCTACCGTCCGGTTGAGAAGAAGAATACTGAGCCGGAGATCATCTACATGAAGCCGCAGGCGGCAGGCGAGAGTGGCACGGCAGGCGGAAGCGGCGCGGCTGCCGGAGCAGCAGGTGCCAATGAGGCGTATATGGAACCATCGGGGGCAGAACCTGCCTCTGGCGGTGTCGATCTGCCATTTGACGAGGGAAAGACTGTTTTAAAACCGGTTGGTAAGCTGAAAGCCGGGGGGAATCCGGCAGGAGGCAGAAACCAGGCAGGCAGCGCAAATGCTGGATCTGGCAAGGGCGGCGAGTACCGCCGTTCGGGCTATATGAAGAAATCCGACAATCCGGATGTGCTGTTTGGGCGCGATTTCGATGAGGAGGCGAGCCCGATCGAGGAGTTGGAAGGCGAGGTTGGGCAGGTTGTCATCCGCGGAAAGATCCTGACTTGCGAGCTAAGGGAGCTTCGCAGCGGCAACACACTGTTTATGTTTTCGGTAACGGATTTTACAGATACAATCGGCGTCAAGATCTTTGCACGGGAGGATACGCTGGATGATTTGAAGACGGCGACCAAGGCGGGACAGTTTGTCCGCATCAAGGGTGTTGCCAACATTGATAAATTTGATGGCGAGCTGACGATCGGTTCGGTTTCCGGCATCAAGAAATGCGAAGATTTCACCAGCAAGCGGATGGACAACAGTTCGGTCAAGCGCGTGGAGCTTCACTGTCACACAAAGATGAGCGATATGGACGGTGTTTCCGAGGTCAAGGATATCATCAAACGTGCCAAACAGTGGGGCATGGACGCGATCGCTGTCACCGACCACGGCTGTGTGCAGGCGTTTCCGGATGCGAACCATGCGGTTGATAAGGGCGAAAACTTCAAGATCCTCTATGGTGTTGAGGGCTATCTCGTCGATGATATGAAGGAACTGGCGGAGAATGAGAAAGGACAGACGTTAGACCACACCTGCGTTGTATTCGATATCGAGACGACCGGTTTCAGCCCGATCAAGAACCGCATCATCGAGATCGGCGCGGTGCGTGTGACGGATGGAAAGATTGTGGACAAATTCAGCACATTTGTCAACCCGGAAGTGCCAATCCCCTATGACATTGAACAGCTGACAAGCATCAACGACGGCATGGTAATCAGCGCGCCGACGATCGAAGAGGTTCTGCCGGAGTTTCTGGCATTCTGCGAGGGTGCGGTCATGGTCGCGCACAACGCGTCGTTTGATATCAGTTTCATCAAAGAAAATGCGAGACGGCAGGGACTCACATTCCAGCCGACCGTTCTCGATACGGTTTCGCTGGCGCGTGTCCTGCTGCCGAACCTGAACCGCTTCAAGCTCGACACGGTAGCGAAAGAGCTTAAAATTTCCCTCGAAAACCATCACCGGGCGGTCGATGATGCGGGGGCGACGGCAGAGATTTTTGTCAAGTTCATCGAGATGTTAAAGGCTCGTGATATCGAAAACCTGACGCAGCTCAACGAACTCAGCAAAATGACACCGGAAATGATCCGGAAGATGCCGACCTACCATATTATTATTTTGGCGAAGAATGATGTCGGGCGAATCAACCTGTACCGGCTGATTTCCCAGTCAAACCTGACGTATTTTGCAAAACGTCCGCGGATTCCAAAGAGTCTGCTGGCGAGCCACCGCGAGGGGCTGATTCTTGGATCGGCGTGCGAGGCGGGCGAGCTGTTTCAGGCGATTCTGCGCGGGGTTCCGGAGGAGGAACTGGGAAAAATAGCGAATTTCTACGATTATCTGGAAGTGCAGCCGCTTGGAAACAACGCATTTATGCTGCGGGATGAGAAAAGTTCGGTCAACACCTGGGAGGATCTGCAGGATCTGAACCGCAAAGTGATTGAACTTGGCGAACAGTGGAACAAGCTGGTCTGCGCGACCTGCGACGTACATTTTCTCGATCCGGAGGATGAGGTCTACCGCCGTATCATCATGGCGAGCAAGGGCTTTAAGGATGCAGACGATCAGGCACCACTGTATCTGCGGACCACCGAGGAAATGCTGGGGGAATTTGAATATTTAGGCAGCGATAAGGCGGAGGAGATCGTTATCACAAACACGCGCAAGATCGCGGCGATGTGTGAGCGCATTTCCCCGGTACGCCCGGACAAGTGTCCGCCAGTTATTCCGAATTCGGATGATACGCTGCGTACCATCTGCTACAACCACGCGCATGATATGTACGGCGATAAGCTGCCGAAGGTGGTAGTCGATCGGTTGGAGCGTGAACTTCACTCGATCATTTCCAATGGATTCGCCGTTATGTATATCATCGCGCAGAAGCTGGTTTGGAAGTCGAATGAGGATGGATATCTGGTTGGTTCGCGAGGATCCGTTGGTTCCTCGCTGGCGGCGACGATGTCTGGTATCACGGAGGTAAATCCGCTGAGCCCGCATTATTACTGCCCGAACTGCCATTATTACGATTTTGATTCCGAAGACGTAAAGAAGTTTTCGGGTATGGCGGGCTGCGATATGCCGGATAAGATATGTCCAAAGTGCGGAAAACCGTTGAAAAAAGACGGGTTCGACATCCCGTTTGAGACGTTCCTGGGATTCAAGGGCGATAAGGAGCCGGATATAGACTTAAACTTCTCCGGCGAGTACCAGAGCCGGGCGCACAGCTATACGGAGGTCATCTTCGGAAAAGGACAGACCTTCCGTGCGGGGACGATCGGTACGTTGGCGGATAAGACAGCGTATGGTTTTGTGGCGCATTATTATGAGGATAAAGGAATCCGTAAGCGCCGGTGCGAGATTGAGCGCATCGTGTCCGGCTGCGTCGGCGTGCGGCGTACCACCGGACAGCATCCGGGCGGTATCATCGTACTGCCCCTCGGAGAGGAGATTGACACGTTTACACCGGTGCAGCACCCGGCGGACGATATGACGACACGCACCGTCACGACGCATTTCGATTACCACTCCATCGACCACAACTTGTTGAAACTCGATATTCTCGGACACGATGATCCGACCATGATTCGTATGCTGCAGGATTTGACGGGACTCGACCCGGTTAAGGATATTCCACTGGATTCGAAGGAGGTCATGAGTCTCTTCCAGAACACGGAGGCGCTCGGTGTCACGCCGGAGGATCTCGGCGGCTGTAAGCTCGGGGCGCTTGGCATTCCGGAGTTTGGTACAGACTTCGCGATGCAGATGTTGATCGATGCCAAACCGAAATATTTTTCGGATTTGGTGCGGATTTCCGGTCTGTCCCACGGTACGGATGTATGGTTAGGAAACGCGAAAGACCTTATCCTGAGCGGACAGGCGACGATTCAGACGGCGATCTGTTGTCGAGACGATATTATGATTTATCTGATTCAGAAAGGACTCGAAGAGGGACTCTCCTTCACTATCATGGAGTCTGTCCGAAAAGGAAAAGGACTGAAACCGGAGTGGATCGAGGAGATGAAAGCTCACGATGTGCCGCAGTGGTATATCGATTCCTGCCTGAAAATCAAGTATATGTTCCCGAAAGCGCACGCGGCGGCTTACGTTATGATGGCGTGGCGTGTGGCGTACTGTAAGGTATTTTACCCGCTGGCGTACTATGCGGCATATTTCAGCATCCGTGCGAGTGGATTTACCTACAAGCTGATGTGCCAGGGGCGCGATAAGCTGGAGTACCATCTGGCGGAGTACAAGAGCCGGTCGGATTCTCTTTCCAAGAAAGAGCAGGACACGCTGCGCGATATGCGTATCGTACAGGAAATGTACGCGCGCGGATTTGAGTTCATGCCCATCGATATTTACCGGGCAAAAGCCCGCAATTTCCAGATCATAGACGGAAAGCTGATGCCATCGTTAAGCAGTATCGACGGACTCGGCGAGAAAGCGGCAGACGCGATTGTTTTTGCGGCGGAGGACGGAAAGTTCTTGTCGAAAGAGGACTTTATCAACCGTACCAAGGTTACGAAGACGGTGTGCGATCTGATGGCAGAGCTGGGAATTCTGACGGGGCTGCCGGAGAGCAATCAGCTTTCGCTGTTTGATATGGTGATGTAAAAGAGCCGTACTAAAAAATGGGCTCAATTACTATATAATTATTTAAAAATAAACATATGAAGGAGAAGAAAAATGAAACGTTCAATGGAAACAACGTGCATCCAGGGCGGATGGCAGCCGAAAAATGGCGAGCCGAGAATTCTGCCGATCTACCAGAGCACGACCTTTAAGTATTCAACCAGTGAGCAGATGGGAAGACTCTTCGATCTGGAGGAAAACGGATATTTTTATACCCGTCTGGCAAACCCGACCAATGATGCAGTCGCAGATAAGATCCGTGAGCTGGAGGGCGGCGCGGCAGCAATGCTGACATCCTCCGGACAGGCGGCAAACTTTTATGCGGTATTTAATATCTGCGGCGCGGGCGATCATCTGGTCTGCTCGGCAACCGTATACGGCGGCACATCAAACCTGTTTGTCGTTACGATGAAAAAAATGGGCGTCGATGTTACGTTAGTTGACCCGGATGCGCCAGAAGAGGAGATCGAGAAGGCGATCCGCCCGAACACAAAGTGTATCTTCGGTGAGTCGATCGCAAACCCGGCTCTGGTAGTGTTGGATCTGGAAAAATTTGCCCGGATTGCACACAGAAATGGTATTCCATTTATTGTAGATAATACGTTTGCAACTCCGATCAACTGCCGTCCGTTCGAGTGGGGCGCAGATATTGTAACGCATTCTACTACAAAATATATGGATGGACATGCGATGACCGTTGGTGGCTGCATCGTGGACAGTGGCAACTTTGACTGGGAGGCGCATGCAGACAAATTCCCGGGTCTGACGACGCCAGATGAGTCTTACCACGGCATTATTTACACGAAGAAATTCGGTAAGGCGGCTTATATCACCAAGGCAACCGCACAGGTAATGCGTGATCTCGGTTCCATCCCGTCCCCGCAGAATTCCTTCTTATTGAATATCGGTCTGGAGACACTGCATCTGCGTGTGCCGCGCCACTGTGAGAATGCACAGAAGGTCGCCGAGTATTTACAGAGCCGTGAAGATGTGGCCTGGGTGAATTATCCGGGACTTGAAAATGATAAATACCATGCACTGGCGCAGAAATATATGCCGAACGGTACATGCGGCGTTATTTCTTTCGGCTTAAAGGGCGGTCGTCAGGCAGCTGGCGAGTTCATGGATAAGCTGAAACTGGCAGCCATCGTAACCCATGTTGCCGATGCGAGAACCTGCGTGCTGCATCCGGCAAGTCATACTCACCGTCAGCTCTCCGACGAGCAACTCAAGGAGGCGGGCGTTGATCCGAGCCTGATCCGTTTGAGTGTCGGAATTGAGAATGCGGATGATATCATCGAGGATATCCGTCAGGCACTGGAGGACTAAAATTCCAGGAAATGGCGCTATATAAGCCTTATGCGGAATATCAGTGAGATGTTTCAATGCGGTTGTTAAAATGAGCGCTTGCAATGACAGGTCAGTCGGGATGACACATAAATCTGTGTCAGTCTCTGGCTGACCTCTTGTTTTATTTGCAAAAATCTGTCATACTATGAGAAATGGCACTGTAGTTTTAAATGATATGACAGATGCCCGATGAACGAGATAGAGAAATGGACTGGTAGAAAATGGAAAAAATACTTAAAAAATTGAAAAAACTGCTGCGTCTGATTTTCGGGCGTACCACGCTGGGAACGCTGTTTCTGCTGATACAGATTCTTGTGCTCTTTGCCGGGTTTGACTGGTTTAGAGAGTACCTGATTTATATGTATGGCGGATCTGCGATACTCAGTGCCCTGATATTGATCTATATTATCAGCGATGAAGGAAACAGCACGATCAAGCTGTCCTGGGTTGTGCCGATTCTGGTATTTCCAGTGTTTGGAACGCTGTTTTATCTGTTTTTGACGCTGCAGCCTGGCACGCACCGTATTAACCGGCGGATCGAGGAAGTTGGGACAAAACTGCGTCCGTACCTTTTACAGGATCCGGAGGTGCTGGCACACTATGAGAGCATCAGCGCCAGCGGCGGCAATCTCGTCCGCTATATGAACCAGTACGGACGTTTCCCGGCGTATGAAAATACGGGGGCACGTTATTTCCCGCTGGGAGATGATATGTTTCCAGTATTATTGGAAGAACTCAAAAAAGCGGAACATTTTATATTTATGGAATATTTTATCGTAGAACACGGAGTGATGTGGGATGCGATTTTACAGGTGTTAGAGACGAAGGCCGCCGAGGGCGTGGAAGTCCGATTTATGTATGACGGCATGGGAAATCTCTTCACGCTGCCGCACGGCTATGAGAAGGCGATGCAGGAGAAGGGGATTCAGTGCAAGATTTTTGCGCCGGTGCGTCCGGCTCTCTCGAGTTATCAGAATAACCGCGATCACCGGAAGATCTGCGTGATTGATGGTCATACTGCGTTTACCGGAGGCGTGAACCTGGCGGATGAGTATATCAACCAGCGGGTGCGCTTTGGACACTGGAAGGACACGGCAGTCCTGATCAAAGGAAAAGCCGTGGATAGTTTTACGATGATGTTTCTGCAGCTCTGGGATGTGACGGAGCGGGATGGCGAGGAGTACCGCCGATTTTTATGTCCGCCGGAATTTCATATGCCGGCGGGGATGGCATACGGCGGCTTTGTGATGCCGTATGCGGACAGCCCGCTCGACGGGGAAAATGTCGGCGAGTCGGTGTACCTCGATATTTTAGGGCGTTCACGCCGGTATGTGCACATCACGACCCCGTATCTGATTCTCGATGATACGACGCTGGCGGCGCTCAAGTTTGCAGCAAAGCGCGGCGTGGAGGTCATTATTATCATGCCGCATATACCGGATAAGTTATATGCGTACCTGCTGGCTCGCAGCTATTATGCAGAGCTTCTGCGGGCTGGTGTCCAGATCTATGAATACACGCCGGGCTTTATCCATGCGAAGATGTTTACGAGCGACGATGAGAAGGCGGTGGTCGGAACGATCAACCTTGATTTCAGAAGCCTGTATCTGCATTTTGAGTGTGCGTCCTATTTCTTCCGCAATGCGGTTGTGATGGATGTGGAAGAAGATTTCCAGAAAACACTTGCAAAGAGCGAGCGGATCACTCTGGAAAACTGCCGGAAGTATCCGTTTATCCGGCGGTTTGCGGGGAAGGCGCTGCGGATTCTGGCGCCGCTTATGTAGAACTTCAAAACGAGAGATATGGCATATTTATGTTTTCTTGAATGAAAAACAAGGATAAATAAGCAAAAAATGTGAGAGCAAATGACGAACAGGGAGAGATAAACGTATGGAATGGCACGATGGAAGACACCGCTGCTGCTGGGCGAATCCAAAGAATGAATTGTATATCCGTTATCACGACGAGGAGTGGGGAAAGCTGGTTCGGGATGATGCGAAGCTCTTTGAGATGCTGATCCTTGAATGCTTTCAGGCAGGGCTTTCGTGGGAGTGCATTCTCAATAAGCGGGAGGCATTCCGCGCCGCGTTCGATGAATTTGACCTGGACAAGGTGTGCGGTTACGACGAGGCGAAGGAGGAAGCACTCCGGACCGCCCCGGGAATTGTACATAACCGGCTGAAAATTCATGCCGCTGTCACGAATGCACGGATATTCCGGGAAATTCAGAATGAATATGGGAGTTTTGACGCGTATCTGACTCACTGGACAGGAGATGCGGTGATTCATGAGACAGGCAAGGTCAGCTCGCCGCTCTCAGATGCAGTGTCGGCAGATCTCAAAAAGCGTGGGATGAAGTTTGCCGGGACGGTGATTATTTATTCGTATCTGCAGGCGGTCGGGCGGATTGAGTCGCATGAGGATGGATGCTTTCTGGAATATAAGATGTAAAATAACAAGATGGCAGGTGCAGGGAAAAGAGCGTGCCAGGGTTTTTGTTTCATGGGAAATTATGTCCTATGAAACAAAAAACGCTCCGCGAGGATGCGCACTCGCGCGAAGCAGAAACATGTTGCAAGCGACCGCGCTTGGCGCGAGAATGTGCCAAGGCACATTCTTTTTCACGGGAGGACGGAGCGATGGATTCCGAGAATGCGAATAAGAGTAAGAAGAAAAAGACTTCAAACATAATACAGATCTGCATCGGCGTGCTGGCGGTTGTGCTGGCGGCACTGATTATCGTGATGATGGGAATTGTCTCCAGTATTCAGGGAACGGCGCGTGTGGTCAATTATGCGGGACTGGTGCGCGGAAAGACACAGCGTATCATTAAATTGGAAATTTCCGATCAGCCGGAGGATGGTATGATTCAGGATATTGAGGCCTTCGTCGACGGTCTGCGGAATGGCAATGGCGAACTGGGGCTGGTGCGCCTTGATGACGGGGCGTTTCAGAGTAAGATGCAGGAGTTGGAGGAGTACTTTGCCGCGCTTCACTATGAAATCCTGCGTGTCCGAGAAGTCGGCTATGAGAATACAGAGATCATTGATAAGAGCGAGCGGTTCTTTGAAATCTGTGATGAGGCGACGGGACTGGCGGAGGCGTATTCCCAGAGGAAGGCATCCTCGCTGACGGTAATTGAAAAATATATCACGATTGATATTATTGTTCTGATGCTTCTGATTGGATATGAATTTATCAAGGCGGTGCGCTTTGCGGCGATGAACCGTGCGCTGCAGAAAAAGGTGTATTTGGACAAGGCGACCGGACTCCCCAATAAGAATAAATGCGAAGAATTGCTGGATGATCCGGAACCGGCGGCAGAGAATGTGGGAGTATGCAGTTTTGACCTGAATAATCTCCGCCGAATCAACAACAGCATGGGGCATGAGGCGGGGGATGCCTACATCAGGCGGTTCGCCGTCTGTCTGCGCGCGTCCATGCCTGCGGAACAGTTCGTAGGGCGGGACGGCGGCGATGAATTTATTGCCGTTACGCATGGTCTGGATGAGGAGGCCATGCGGGAATGCCTCACCCATGTGCGGGAGGCGATGACAGAGGAGTCAAAGGGATATCCGGATATGCCGCTCAGCTATGCGGCCGGGTATGCACTTGCCAGTGATTTTCCGGGCAGCACGATGCGGGAGCTTTTCAGTTTTGCCGATAAAAATATGTATATCAACAAAAACCATGTAAAGCGCGAGGAAGCGGCAGCGGAAAAACGGCTGGATTTCCACCTGCTCAAGCTTTTAAACCGGTACGGGAGAAACTTTTCGGATTGTCTCTACTGCGACGCGCACATGGATACTTACCGGGCACTCCGTGCCAGTGCTGATTTCTTTCTGGCGTCAGACGGAAGCTATTCCGGTGCGGCGGAGCAGATAGCAGCGGAACGGGTGGCTCGTGCTGACCGCGCCCACATCCGCCAGAGCCTGCAGGTTTCAGAGCTTTCCGGGAAGCTGCAGGCGGAGGGAGATCTACTCGAATTGCAGTATGACACGAACGGTCAGGGACTCTACAGCCGCCTGACGCTGATCCCGGTAGATTGGGATGAGGAAGGAAAGCTGCATCATTTCCTGCTGGCATTTGAGACGATCCGGAAAAGTTCAGAAGGGCGGGCAGATGCGAAGGAACAGCTGACGCTTTATTATGAACAGCTCAAACAGTCGATTCTGGAAAATGACAGCTATGTGGATGCACTCCTGGATCTGTCGGATATGATATATACAGTTAATTTGACAAAGGATATTCTGGAGAAGAGTGTTGTCCTGAATGGAAAAGACGAGGAATGCCGGGAGCTATTTATGGACTATCCGCTGCCGTGTTCTTACCGTGATTATTGCAGTGAATATATGAAGATGGTCACCCAGGAGACCTTGGGAAGCTATCGTCTGGCAGATGATCCGGCTAAGCTGTTGAAGCGGTTTGAGGCAGGGGAGAAACATATTTCTGTGGAATACTGTATCCAGGAGGAAGATGGCACGATCTGCTGGGTACAGAAAACAGTTCTGATGACGCAGACGATCGTGTTTGATACGGAGCTTTCTTGTGAGATGCCGGTGGTTCATGCGATCATTCTTCTGCAGGATACGTCGCAGATGCACGCGCGGGATGAACAGGAGCACGCGCGCCTGCAGGCGGCATTTGATGAAATGAGGACGGCAAACCGGGCGAAAACAGATTTCTTAAGCCGCATGAGCCACGATATCCGGACACCGCTCAATGGCATTATCGGGCTTTTGAAAATAGATGAGGCACATTTTGATGATAAGGAGATGCTGATGGAAAATCACCGGAAAATGCAGGTGGCGGCGGGGCATCTGCTGTCCCTCATCAATGATGTGCTGCAGATGAGCAAGCTGGAAGAAGGAAAGATCATTCTGGCACATGATTATATTTCATTGGCAGAGATGACGCACGATATCGTGAGCATCATCATCGAGCGCGCGGTAGATGCGGGCATTCAATGGGAGTATGATAAAAGAAAAGCGGAGATTCCGTATCCGTATATTTATGGCAGCCAGCTCCATCTGCGCCAGATTTTCCTGAATATTTATGGAAACTGCATCAAATACAATCATCCGGGCGGAAAAATCAGTACCAGGGTGGAGGCGCAGGATGTACGGGACGGCTGGTGCGTCTATAGGTGGACGATCTCGGACACGGGAGTTGGCATGAGCCAGGAATTTCTGGACCACATCTTTGATCCGTTTGTACAGGAGAAAAATGATGCACGCAGTGTTTATCAGGGAACTGGGCTTGGTATGACGATCGTCAAAGGCTGATTGAACAGATGCACGGAACCATCGAAGTGACGAGTGAGGTCGGCATTGGAACGACGTTTGTGGTGGAAATTCCATTTGAGATTGCACCGCCGCCGGAGGAGCTTCCGGTTAAGGAAGCAGCGCCGTCAGGAGATATTCACGGTTTGAAGCTGCTTTTGGCGGAGGACAATGAGTTGAATGCAGACATCGCGGAGACACTTCTGACCGATGCGGGTGCCCATGTCACGATTGTGGAGAACGGGAAGAAGGCATTAGACTGCTTTGAGGCGGCACCTCCGGGGACGTTCGATGCGATTCTCATGGATGTGATGATGCCGGTGATGGATGGTCTGGCTGCGACACGCGCGATCCGGGCGATTCCGCGGGCGGATGCAAGGCAGATTCCGATTCTTGCCATGACGGCAAATGCCTTTGAAGAGGATGCCAGGCAGTGCCTGGCGGCTGGGATGAATGTGCATCTGGCAAAACCACTGCAGATGGATAAGGTGGTAGCGGCGCTCATGGAGTGCTGCGGCAAAAAGAGGGATCTATAAAGTTTGGAAAGGGCGAAAAGGAACGCAGGTGGTATGAAAGCAATCTCTATTTACACGATTACCCGAAATCAGAATACGGAATACCTTCAAAAGCTGGAACGACAGCTTTCGGGGCGGGATGTGTTTCTGAAAATACGGGAATGGGAGCTGGACAGCATGAAAGCGCTGGTTTCGGAGTTGGAGAGACATATACAGGCGGTGTACGCACTGCGTTTTTTCTATTCCTTTCAGATTCCGAGACTGGGAAAAGAGTTTGATCTGCTTCAGATCAAGGAAGAACAGATTTTAAACCTTGAATTAAAGAGCGGACAGGTGTCGGATGAGGCGATCCGCAAGCAGCTCATACAGAACCGGTATTATCTGGCGGCGCTGGGAAAGCCGATTCGTTCGTACACTTATATTAGCAGCCAGAACCGCCTGGTGCGTCTGACGAATCATGACCGTATTGTGGAGGCGGACTGGGAACAGCTCTGCCGGGATTTGCAGCAGGAGAGTGCTGATTATCCAGGCGATATCGAAGACTTGTTTCAGGCGGAGCTGTACTTGATTTCTCCGCTTACAGAGCCGGGACGGTTCTTAAAGAAAGAATATTTCCTGACATACCAGCAGAGGGATATTGAACGCCAGATTTTAAAGAAAATCCGGGCAGACCGGACGGGATATTTCTGGTTTACCGGGCTTCCGGGGACGGGAAAAACGCTGCTTTTATATGATATTGCGATGAAACTCTCCGGGCGGCAGCGGGTGTGCATGATCCACTGCGGTGAAGCGGGAAAAGAGTGGAAGGTGCTGCATGAGCGGCTGCGGCGGGTGGAGTACCTGGCGGAGGATAGTGTTCAAACGGGAGCGGAAATCAGGTTTGAAGCATACAGCGCGATCTTAGTAGATGAGGCACACCTTCTGTCACCCAATACATTGGAAATTTTGCTGGAGATCGGCAAAACGCGTCCGGTTATTTTTTCCAGTAACTGTGAGGATATGATTTCGCCGGAAGAATTGGATCTGGGTGCAATAAAGCTCTTGGGGGAGCAGCCGGGAATCCAGACATTCCACCTGACGAATCGGATCCGTGCGAATGAAGAACTTTCCTATTTTATACAAAATATGATGCACCTGCCGCACGGACGCGGAATGCGGCACTATCCCCATGTCGCGGTGGTTTATGCCAACGATGAGTCAGAAGCAGCTAATTTGCTGAATGATTACATCCGTCAGGGATATGAGTGCCAGGAATCCGATTGGCAGGAAAAACTGGAAAAGCAATCCGATTCTGCCGTAGAAATACAATCTCGCCATACGCGAGAAGTCGATCGCATGGTGCATCGGCTGGATGGGCGCTATTATTATGATGAAATGGGATATCTGCGCTCGACGGAGCGTGATGTGAGACATCTTTTTTATCAGCTCAGCGAGGCAAAAGAAGAACTGGCGCTGGTGGTGATGGGAAATGAGAAGCTGTATGGAACGCTGCTGAACTTGTTTTAAGGTGTTTTGAAGGAAAAATTTTATATAAAATGTTGGAATGTGTTCAAAAAGCATATTTCCAACATTTTTTGTCGTTCATTATGCTAAGGACAAGAAAAAAGCCTCAGGCAGACACCTGAGGCCAGTTAAACTCGATTTAGGCTCTTTCAACTAAACCGGATCTTAAGCAAGAAGTACATACATACATCTTCTGAGCTCCGCCATTAGTTTTAACCTTAACAGACTTAACGTTAGCTTTCCACATTTTGTTAGATCTTCTATGTGAATGACTCACTGCATTACCAAAATGAGCAGCTTTCTCGCAGATTGCACACTTAGCCATCGTAGCACCTCCTTAACCGATCATTGGACTTCCTATTAAAATCCATAACAAAGGTATAATAGCAGAAAATAGGAAAATATGCAAGTGAAAAACCAAAAAAAATAAAAAAAGTTTTCGACAGATGTCTATTTTCTATTTCCTTTTTAACGTGGGTGGTGTATAATATACGCGTAAGCCATGAGTCATGCGGATAAAAAAGGCTGAAAAACGGTGTTGTGCTTGCACATAAGCCGTATTTCAGACATTTTTATCCATAGGGCGAAGCCCGTGAGCGAGATGGAGCGAAGCGGAATCGAGCTGCATGACGGGGTAGAGAGACGCATATATTTCATCCCACGCGCCGACACAGGAGCCGTTCAGGTCCGCATGTCCAGCCCGTGAAGTACTCATCCCACGCGCCGACACAGGAGCCGCCCCGGCTCCGCATGTCCAGCCCGTGAAAAATCATGGCATAAAATTCGAATCAAACAAAAACAAGTAAAGAAACGGAGGCTGTCAATATGAAAGGACGCATCGACAATAAAATGGGTTCGATCCAGATCGATCCGGAAGTAATTGCAATGTACGCCGGAACGACAGCAGTAGAATGCTTCGGTATCGTTGGCATGGCGGCTGTCAGTATGAAAGATGGTCTGGTAAGACTGCTTAAAAAAGAAAGCCTGACACACGGTATCAACGTAGCCATCAAGGACAATGCACTCAGCATCGATTTCCACGTAATCGTGGCATACGGAGTCAGCATCTCTACCGTTGCGGACAACCTGATCGAGAGTGTAAAATATAAAGTAGAAGAGTTTACTGGCATGAAGGTTGAGAAAATCAGCATTTATGTTGAAGGCGTAAGAGTGATAGATTAAGGAGGAACAAACCCTGTGGGCATGAATTATATAGATGCCGGGATGTTAAAGAATGCATTTCTGGCTGGAGCAAAGGGCCTGGAGGCCAACAAGGAATGGATCAATGAGCTGAACGTATTTCCTGTTCCAGATGGAGATACCGGTACGAACATGACGATGACGATTCTGTCAGCCGCCAGAGAAGTGGCAGCCGTTGAAAATCCGACGATGGAGGCGCTGGCGAGAGCGATTTCCTCCGGTTCCCTGCGTGGCGCACGAGGCAATTCCGGCGTTATCCTTTCACAGCTCTTCCGCGGATTTACGAAAGAGATTAAGACGGTAGATGTCATTACGACGAGTGTTCTCTCAGACGCATTTAACCGTGCGACGGAGACAGCTTATAAGGCAGTTATGAAGCCGAAGGAAGGTACGATTCTGACGGTTGCCAAGGGAATGGCGGATAAAGCGGCAGAACTGGCACCGCAGACCGAGGACGTACTTGAATTTTCAGAGAAAGTATTGGAGTACGGCGAATATGTTTTAAGCCAGACACCGGAGATGCTTCCGGTTCTGAAAGAGGCAGGTGTAGTGGATTCTGGCGGACAGGGTCTGATTCAGGTTATCAAGGGCTGTATTGAGGGCTTAAAAGGAAAAGTCGTGGATATCGACGCGGCAGTTACTCCGTCTGTATCGGGAAATGGAGCGGCAAAAACAGCAACAGGCGCCGGAAGCACGCAGGCAGCGGATATCCGTTTTGGTTATTGTACGGAATTTATTATCAATGCAGAAAAACCGGCGGATGAGACGACAGAGCAGGAACTGAAAGATTATCTGAGCACGATCGGCGACTCCTTGGTAGTTGTGGCAGATGATGATATTGTCAAGATTCACGTTCATACAAACGATCCAGGTCTGGCGATTCAGAAAGCACTGACCTACGGTTCCCTGTCCCGCATCAAGATTGACAATATGCGTGAGGAACATCAGGAGAAACTGATCAAAGATTTCGAACGTCTGGCGGCACAGCAGAAGGCAGAAGAGGAAGCCAAAGAGAAGAAGGAAGAACCACGCAAGAAATATGGATTTATCGCCGTATCGGTCGGAGAAGGTCTTTCTGAGATTTTCAAGGGTATCGGCGCTGACTATATCATCGAGGGCGGACAAACGATGAATCCGAGTACGGAGGATATGCTGGAAGCAATCGAAAAAGTCCATGCCGAGACAGTTTACATTCTGCCGAACAATAAAAATATTATTCTGGCGGCAGAGCAGGCAAAGAGCCTGTCAGAAGATACCAAGGTATATGTAGTTCCGTCCAAGACGGTTCCGCAGGGTATCACGGCGCTGATTAATTTTGCTCCGGATCTGACGGCGGAAGAAAATATGGAACAGATGTCCGAGGAGATGAGCCACGTTAAGACCGCTCAGATTACCTACGCAGTCCGCAATACATCGATCGATGGTATGGAGATCGCAGAGGGCGATATCATGGGGATCGGCGACAGCGGCATGCTGTCAGTTGGCAAGAATATCGAGGAGACCGCGATGGAGTCTCTTCGTAAGATGGTAGATGATGAGTCTGAGCTTGTGACGATCTATTATGGTGAGGATGTCACGGAAGAGGACGCAGAGGCATTCTGTGAGAAAGCCCGCAAAGAATTTATATCCTGCGAATTTGAATGCCAGAATGGCGGGCAGCCGATTTATTATTATATGATTTCGGTAGAGTAGATTTAGGTCGTTTAAAGTGATTGAAATGCGTTAAATGAATCTGCACTATTGGCTGAGAAAACGCAGATAACGAGAAAATGAATTTTCTATGTGATGGCGCAGATAAAACATTTGACGTATAAAACAAAATAATTCATAAGTATGAAATGAGGCAGGTCAGGGGAGAGATCCCTGCGTCCTGCCTCTCTTTCATTCCAATGTATTCCCGGATTTTTTGTCCGGTAACTGTCCGCGTGGCTGATTTTCCGGAGAATATTCTGAAAAGCAGGAGGAGATAAATGGAACAGCAGAATATAACCGCTGTCAAGGGCATCGGTGAAAAGACGGCAAAGCTATTTCAAAAAATAGGCGTGGAAACGGTGGAAGAACTGCTCCATTATTATCCGCGTGCTTATGATGAGTTTAAGGAACCGCAGCCGATCGCGGAACTGAAGGAAGATACGATCGCGGCAGTCGGCGGAATCCTGGCAAAAACGGCGGATGTGGTGCGGTATGGAGCGCGCCTGCAGGTTACGACGGCTGGATTGCGGGACAGCGGAGGCACACTGGCGCTGGCATGGTACAATATGCTATCTGCGCGGGACGCTCAAGGCGGGGGAACGCTTTATTTTCCGTGGCCGTGTGGTAAAAAAAAGGGGAAGACTTACGATGGAGCAGCCGGAGATCTACCGCCCGGAACAGTATGCGAAAGTCGTGTCGTCTATGCAGCCGGTTTACGGACAGACGAAGGGACTTGGCAATAAGACGATCGCAAAGGCAGTCACGGAAGCCCTCACGATGCACCAGATGGAACGGGAATATCTGTCGGCTGGTCTGCGGGAAAAGTACGGATTGGCGGAAATCAACTATGCGTTGGAGCACATCCATTTTCCGGCAAACCGGGAAGAACTGATGTTTTCCCGGAAACGTCTTGTGTTTGATGAATTTTTCATGTTCCTGATGTCAGTGCGCCTGCTCAAAGACAAAAAAGAAGATAAAAAGAGCGCATATCCATTTACGATTTCTGGGGAAATGGCGTCGGTGGAAGAGCGCCTCCCATATGCTCTGACCGGGGCACAGAAAAAGGTAATCCGGGAGGTGTACGCCGATTTGTCCGGCGGGCATATCATGACCCGATTGATTCAGGGCGACGTTGGTTCGGGTAAGACGATTGTGGCGATTCTGGCGTTGCTGCAGGCGGCGGCAAATGGATATCAGGGGGCGCTGATGGTGCCGACGGAGGTACTGGCGCGCCAGCATTACGAGTCGATGACCGAATTGTTTGCGTCGCTGGGAATCACATATCGTCCGGTGCTTCTGACCGGTTCGATGACAGCAAAGGAAAAACGGCTTGCCAGAGAGTCGATTGAAAATCATGAGGCAGATATCGTGATTGGAACCCACGCGCTGATTCAGGAAAAAGTGGTGTACGACAATCTGGCATTGGTAATCACGGATGAACAGCACCGTTTTGGAGTGGCGCAGCGGGAAATGCTGAGCAAAAAAGGCGGCGAGCCGCATGTGCTTGTCATGAGTGCGACGCCGATCCCGCGGACGCTGGCGATTATTTTATATGGGGATCTTGATATTTCCATCATTGATGAACTTCCGGCAAACCGGCAGCCGATCAAGAACTGTGTCGTGAACCGTGAATTTCGCCCGAATGCCTACCGTTTCATCGAAAATGAAGTCCGTGCCGGCCGTCAGGCATACGTCATCTGCCCGATGGTCGAGCCGAGCGAGATGCTGGAGGCAGAGAACGTCATCGATTATACCGAAGAGCTGCGCCGCGCCCTGTCCCCGTCGATCCGGGTGGAATATCTGCACGGAAAGATGAAGGGAAAAGAAAAAAATGCGATCATGGAAGCATTTGCGGCAAATGAGATTCATGTGCTGGTATCCACCACGGTCATCGAGGTCGGAATCAATGTCCCGAATGCCACCGTTATGATGATCGAAAATGCCGAGCGTTTCGGTCTGGCGCAGCTCCATCAGCTCCGCGGGCGCGTCGGTCGAGGAAAAGACCAGTCCTACTGCATCATGGTCAACGCCTCCGGCGAAGAAGACGCCGGAAAGCGGTTGGGTATTCTCAACAAGTCAAACGACGGCTTCTATATCGCCTCCGAAGACTTAAAACTGCGCGGCCCCGGCGACCTCTTCGGCGTCCGCCAGAGCGGCGATCTCGAATTCCATTTAGCGGATATATTTGCAGATGCAGATATATTGAAGGCAGTTTCGGATGAAGTGAAGAAATTAATGGATAAAGATCCGCTGTTGGAGGCGGAGGAGAATCAGGAGCTGAAACGGAAGATGAATGGATATTTAGAGAGAGGATGGGAGAAGGTGAATTTGTGATGGCTGGGGGTCGCGGAAATCAGGCATCTATGGTATTATATAAAACAAGAGAACAGTTTGCATGAGCTATTATGATAGATGGCGAAGAAATATGGGATTGTGCACTAAGGATGATCTATGGGGGAATGTTTATAGTGGAAACAGAGTATCTATTTGTAAATTTAAAATGGAATCAAATCTCTGAAACGGAAGATATAAAATATAGAGAGCCGATCCAGATAGGCATTGTGGCAGCAGATGAGGATTTACAAAAAGAAAAGATTTTTTCCAAGGCAATTCGATTAAGCGATCCGACTCATATAAATAAGGGCATGCTTAAGCTATATCGTACAACGTTGGAAAATATAATGAATGCAAATACGAAAGAAGATATATTTGGGCGAGTTGTACGCACATTTCCTACATATAAGTATATTGTTACATGGAACAGAGAAATATACAGTTTGTTTAAATATACGATGAAACAGTGCGGCTTTTCTATGAGGCGCCATACAGTGATTATTTTGCAGGATATATTAAGCATTGTTGCCAGCGATGGAAAAAGAAGGATTGGTTTTAGCCAGGCATTGGAGTATGCAGATATAGAATATGAGCCAAATTATTTAAATTATTCAAAACATGATGCCAATTATCTGTATCAGCTTTTTAAAGAAACCTATCAACAATATTCTTCCATGACATCGGATGATTATCGAATTACCAACGTTAAGACCAAAAGAATGCATGCAAGTGAGTGCCATTATGCCCGGAAGATGAAAATCGATCATGCGACAATCAGACCGCAGAGCGCAATATTTATAGGGTTTAAAATGTGTCAGGCATGTGCATCGAAACTGACATGGAATCAGTTGAAATGGGATGAAAAGGTAATACTCTCAAAGAAAGAAAAAGAAATAGCGTATTTGCGTCAACTTCCATTGACGGAAGAAAAGATGGAAAAAATATGTAAACAATTTGGAGTTACATATAATATCAGTAATGATGTCGTGTTTATAAAAACGGAATTTTCCAGCTGGATTGTATACCTGCGGGATGGAAAGGTTCATAAACTTTATCATGAAAATTATAGGCAAAGTGCATCAGCTTTTTTTAAAATGCAGAAGAAAAAGCTTACGGAAGGATACCATCAACAAAAACTGCTATCCGATCATTTCTATGATGTAGTTCAGTATATTAAGTACCATGATAAGGGAACGGTAAAGAGGATGGAGAAGAAGAGTCGGATAGAGCGATTGTTTGAGAAGATTGAGAGGGAGAAAAGAGAAAATACGTAGAATAGGATTATTTGTTATAATTATACATAACAATCTATTTTCACCATGGGAGGTGAACCTATGACTCAATCAGAAATTGAACTTCGTATAAAAGCTCTGGAACAGCAGGTTGCGGCGCTATTGCCCGGTTCTGTTGCCAAGAAGACAGTTAATGGCAGAGAATATTTTTATCATCGCTGGACGGAAAATAAAAAAAGAAGAGAAAAATATATCCCCATGAATCAAGTAGAAGCGATTCGTTCACAGGTAGAGCAGAGAAAGGTATTGGGGAACAGTTAAGAGCATTCGCAGATCCAGCTAAAAAACTGCGCAAGAGAGAATGCTTTCAACTACTTCATGATTTTATTTATGGGGAAGAACAGAACCGGGTGTTTATCCTCTACGGACTGCGTCGAACCGGGAAAACGACACTGATCCGTCAGATTTTTGCTGAGATGAGTGGTGAAAACCTGGGAAAAGCCGTGTTTATTCAAGTGACAGCAAAGGATACGCTGGCGAATGTGAATCAGGATTTAAAATTATTGGAAGCACAAGGATTTCGGTATGTTTTTTTAGATGAAGTGACATTGATGGAGGATTTCATTGAAGGAGCAGCGCTGTTTTCGGATGTGTTTGCAGCCAGCGGAATGAAAATTGTGCTGGCTGGTACGGATTTCCTTAATTGATGAGTACATCCGGTATGGCGGAACAATGAGTCTTGGTGGAGCTCACTATAATGAAACTTCTACGTTTGCGAATGCTGAAAGTGCGGATGAATATGTAGATGTGGCGATTGCAAGAAATATTCAGCATTCATTGCGCGGCTACCAATATGAGGGACATTTTCGCCATCTGCGGGATTTGTATGAGAAAAATGAATTGACTAGCGCGATCAACCGGGTGGTGGAAAATATTAATCATCGATTTACATTGGAAGTTTTGACACAGGACTTTAAGTCTCATGATTTGGGGATTTCTGCAAATAATCTTCGACGTGACCGAAAAAATCCAACCGATATTTTGGATCGAATTGACCTCTCAGCGGTAACGGCTTGTTTGCGGAACTTGCTGGAAATCAGGAATAAAGAAGAACGTAAGGTGAAACTGGATGATATTCATGTGGCGGAAATTAAGGAATATCTGGATTTGCTCGATTTGACGCAGGAAATTGATGTGATGCATCTACCGAATGTTGGAGAAAAGTCAAGCCGTACAGTGATTGCACAGCCGGGGCTACGCTATACCCAGGTGGATGCGTTGATTGGCAGTTTGCTATTGGATGAAACATTTGGAGAACTATCCCTGCCAGAGCGAATGGCTGTCCAGAAGTGGATTTTGAATGAGATCAAAGGGAGAATGTTGGAAGATATCGTTCTGCTCGAGACGAAGATGGCAAATCTGAAAAAACAAGTATTTGTGCTTCAATTTCCGGTGGGCGAGTTTGACATGGTAGTATTTGATCCGGTAGCAGCTTCGTGCCAGATTTTTGAAATCAAGCACAGTGAGGAGGCGGTTCGAGGTCAATACCGACATCTGATAGATGGGGAGAAATGCGCTCAGACGGAACATAGATATGGACCTATTACGGGAAGAACGGTTCTTTATCGTGGGGAGAATCGGGAGATGGATGGGGTGCAGTATTGGAATGTTGAGTAGTATTTGAAGAATATTAATATTTAAAGAAGAGATGGATGCGAAGAGGGTATCTGGTTAGATATGGATAATAATACGTTACAAAAGACGACAGGAGGATTACATCATGGAACGAGTAGTAAAATTTTTAAAAGAAGCAGAGACATATTATTTGGCAACAGTGGAAGGCGACCAGCCAAGAGTTAGACCTTTTGGAACAGCACACATTTTTGAAGGGAAGCTGTATATTCAGACTGGAAAGGTAAAGGATGTTTCAAAGCAGATTCACGCAAACCCGAGGTAGAAATCTGTGCATTTAAAAATGGCAAGTGGCTTCGTGTAGCCGGAGAACTTGTAGAAGATGACAGGAGAGAAGCAAGACAGTCTATGCTTGATGCTTATCCATCTTTACAGAAGATGTATTCTGTAGATGATGGCAACACAGAGGTATTTTATTTTAAGAATGCCATTGCTACATTTTCATCATTTACACATGAGCCGGAAGTAGTGAAGTTTTAATGACTAAGGATGAATGGTACAAGCAGTTATTTGAGCGACTGGATAATTCCAAGTTCCGAAGCAGTTTCCATCTGAAGCAGAAAGATATTGATTATATAAACGGAAAAGGGTTGGACACAATCCGGCAACATGCAAAGGATTTTATTGCAAAGAGAGAAGCTCCGGCATATATGGCGAATGATGGCAAGCAGACACCAATGCGTGGTCATCCGGTATTTATTGCCCAGCATGCAACGGCAACATGTTGCAGGGAGTGCATCCGAAAGTGGCATAAAATGCAACCTGGAAAGGAACTAAGTCAGGTGCAGCAGGATTATCTTGTAGATGTAATTATGACATGGATTCAAAAAGAAATGGAGAGGCAGGAGCATAAAATATGAGCTTAAAAAATGTATTGATTGTTGTTGATAATATTGACGAATCAATTGATTTTTATGAAGAACTGTTTGGATTGCGTGTTATTACAAGGCTGGAAGGCAATGTAATAATGTCTGAGGGGCTTGCGCTGCAGGATGTAGATGTATGGTATGACAGCACAAAAATACCTACAACTCCACATAACAATATGACGGAACTTTATTTTGAAGATAATGATATAGAAGGTATTATTAAAAAACTGGAGTCTGGCAAGTATATTGTAAGTTATGCTACGGAATTAACGGAACTTGATGGTGGACAGAAACTTGTAAGATTTTATGATCCATCAGGAAATCTTATAGAAGTACGAACTCCTGTTAATTACAACTGAAGAAAGCGGATTTGAGGAAAAATGCAGATATTTGTAGACGCGGATGCGTGTCCGGTAGTGGACATTGTTGAGGCAATAGCAGAGAAATACAATATTTCCACCACATTGCTGTGTGATACGAATCATATTTTGTATTCTGATTATAGCAGGGTGATTGTAGTAGGTGCAGGAGCAGATGCTGTAGATTATAAGTTGATTAGCATTTGTCATAAAGGGGATGTAGTAGTATCGCAGGATTATGGTGTCGCTGCTATGGCACTTGGGAAAGGTGCATATGCTATTCACCAATCCGGTAAGTGGTATACTAATGAGAATATTGACCAGATGCTTATGGAGCGGCATCTTAACAAAAAGGCAAGACGTAGCGCGCATAAGAATCATATGAAAGGACCGAGAAAGCGTACAGAAGAAGATGATGTATGCTTTGCACAGTCATTTGAAAAGCTTATATTGATGGCAAAGTCAAAAGAAGGTGCTCAGAGTGGGACTATTTAAGAAAAAGACAGTTACAAAGACATATGATAAGGGAAATAAGAAACCAGTAATCAAGGCGAGCATTTGTAATGGAGAGCAGGTTGCAGGCTTTAAGGACATTCATACAGGTAAGATAGAAGAGGTTATGCTGATTAAAAATCAAGCAGATCTTGATGTATTCAAGAAAATGTATGGAATAGACGGCGAGATAGAGAAGGAATATTAAACAATGTATTTGATTAAGACGATAAAGGGTGACATAACAAAAGTAACAGACGTGCAGGCAATCGTAAATGCAGCAAACAACTCACTGCTTGGCGGAGGCGGTGTAGATGGTGCGATTCATAGAGCGGCAGGACCGGAACTTCTGGCGGAATGCAGGACACTTCATGGATGTGAGACCGGAGAAGCAAAGATAACAAAAGCATATAATTTGCCATGCGATTATGTTATTCATACTGTAGGACCGATATGGAATGGTGGTAGGGATAGAGAAGAGGAACTTCTTGCTAACTGTTATTTTAATTCTATGAAGCTGGCAATGGATAATGGAATCAGGTCTATTGCATTTCCTTCTATATCAACAGGAGTATATAGTTTCCCGGTTGAGTTAGCGGCAAAGATTGCGGTACATACAGCAGACAGATTCTTGCAGGAAAATCCGGATTGCTTTGATCTGGTGGAGTGGGTGCTATTTGATACTCACACTGAATCAGTGTACGAAGCTGAGGTTGATAAGTTATACGACAAATAAAATGACGAAAGGGAGCTTTTATGTACGCTGAAAAAACAGATTATGATGATATTGAAATGTCGAGCAATAAGCTGTACGCCTGTGGAGAGAGAAACAGTTATTCCAAAACGGATCCAGATGCAACTTTATGGGAATGAAGGAAGATCACATGCTAAATGGTCAGCTCAAACCAGCTTATAATTTACAGCATGAAGTTGATTCGGAATATATTACTTGGCTCACAGTAAACCCAAATCCAACAGATACCAAAACACTAATCCCATTTTTGAAAGATATGGAACAGAACCTGAGATTCAAGTACACAGAGATTGTTGCTGATGCTGGTTATGCTTTCATGTTTTTTCTCGTTAAACAGGCGGATTTCGTTTGGACGAATTGACGCTTCGTTTGAACTGTAGTATAATGATAGCGATGCTATTAAAATGTTTTTTGTATTCAGTTTTAGGAGGTAGAGTTAATGAACGGCTATATGACAACAAAAGAAGCTGCCGAGAAATGGAACATCACAGTAAGACAGGTTCAAAATCATTGTAAGAATGGTCGTATAACAGGTGTTCTAAAAATCGGCACAAACTGGCTGATCCCGGAAGGAACACAGCGCCCCAAATATACTTTTATATGTGAGAGTATTCCTGAGTCTGCTGAAACTGAAACAAAATAATAGCAACCCGTTTTTAGAACATACTGTTGTTTGAAATTACCATGAGCAATTATAGCTGGAGGTGATAGTATGGCGTTGCGAATTCCGTGGGACAAGCAAGAAACTGCATTGCTCATTGATGCGTACTTGCGTTTGAAAAATAAAGAACTGTCTCAGCAGGAAGCAGTAAAAGAAGTTTCTACACTCCTCAGGCGTCGAGCAATTCTATCTGGCATGGAAATAGACGATGTGTTCCGTAATACAAACGGAATTACAATGCAAATGAAAATCATAGGCGGGCTGCTAGATAATCGTCCTCAGGTTTGCATAGTGCCACAAAAATGTTCAACGAAATGGTGAGATTATATAAAAGCGAGCCAGACGTATTTCACGAGATACTAATTCAAGCAAAAGGAGAATGTCTCATGCAAGTAAATGTACAAGAGAAGTTTTTTGTTTGGTTGGCGGCAAGGGTTTCTTCGGCACAGCTTTCGGAGTTTTATATTGTATGCAAGGACATTGAATACTTTTGTGTGAGTAAACATATCCTTACCGAACCATTATTTGAGACAACGAACACAGTTATAATTCAAGGCGTAATCGACACCATAAAATCAAATAGATTGTTCCAGCTTAAGTATTTTCGTCACTTTGGAAAAATGCGTAAAGTGATGGATTACTATATGACCTTCCTTCGAGAAAATCCTTTATATCAGAGCAAGGAGCCAGAAAATGTTCCTCTCTCTAATAACGAAATAGTAGCTCATTCTAAGGACTATATAGAAGTGAAAAACACAGCCACATCAGATCTGGAACCTGTGATGGCTGAACAAACTGAAGCAACGGTTTCAGTTAATGAAGAAGAAAAAACTCTCGCAGAAAGTAATGAGGATTCTATAGAAGGTGTCGCAATAGATGAAGTTGTCCTTTCCGAGAATATCAACAGCGAAACTCTTGTTTGGAACTTTGCTAATGACAATGTAGATTTTTCCAATGCCAGCCCTACAGCTATCACCTATTTTGGTGAGGAGGAAAATGTTCAAGATTGGGCAGATGCCTTTGTGAAGATTATCCGTGCTATGCAGGAAGATTATCCGTCCATTATTCGTGGAATGGTTGGTTATCATCTTGTTGGTATCGGAAAAGTTGTATTGACTGGTATCGCCGGAATTAGCAAATTTGGTAAACCTATTGAATTGAATAATGGTCTTTTCCTCGAAACGGATTGCTCTCCTAATGAGATGGTATCTATTGTTCGTGTCCTGATGGATAAGTGTAACATGGACTACGATAACATTGAACTATATTACGAGGAACCCGAGAGTGATGTTGTTATAACCGATAATTACCAGACAGTTGAAACTGTTGTTTCTGAAGAAGAGCCTTTAGCTGAAGGAGTTCAGGACTACATTGTTCAGGTGCTTGAGAAACTAAATATTCCTTATGTAGATCACAGAAACAACAATGGTTGCCTTTGGATTATTGGTGACCGCAGAATAAGTCCTGTTTTTGAAGATTTCTATGAATATAGCGTAGTTTTCCATTATAAAGAAGATGGTGGTCGTGCAACTAAGGGCGAACCTGCATGGTGGACAAAAGATGTAATGGTTTTTGACAATGAGTCTGAAGCCAATGATGTTGTAGAGCAGCCGATTAAGGAAAATGAAAAGCCGTATGAGAATGTGCTTAATATCACTTCCGCAGCTGAAGGAAAAGTAGCATTTGAAAACTGGCTCATAACTGGTGTCGGTCTTGCGGTACGCTCTGCAAAGAGCTATTCCTCTGCAATCAATGTTGCGGGTCAGTATTCCGTAAAATGGGGTTTTTCTGAAAATGAGCTGTTCTACATTCTGGATGCGGAGCAGGTTTATCAGATTAGCATGAAGTTACTTGCAAATCCAGAATTCACACAGCTCAACGATGGACAGCACAATCGCTATCGTGCGGCTTTGTCGAAGTATTGGGATTATTGCAAGGCTCTTTTTGGTGGCGTAACTGTACCAATTAGAAATGCACCTGAACAGGAGAATGAGATAAAGAAGAATCGCATTGATTTCATTGCATGGGCGCAAGCACAGCAAATACAAAATGCAGCAATCTTGGTATACCTGTCGGATATAAAAAAATGTAGCGAGTTTGCACAAGAGAATAATTACATAAAAGAGAAACACATCCTTTTGATTCAGGATGCAAATACCCTCGAACGAGTTTTCTTGGAAATGCGGAAAGACCGTAGATTTGTAGAACTCAACAATGAAAGACAGAAACGCCCTGTTTCTGCGATGAATAAACTGATAGCTTTCCGCAGAGCTACTGCAACGGGTGGAGAACAAAAGCCTATCGTTTCTGTTCCTGTTACATCTATTGAGAAGCCAGTTCAAAGGCCAAATGTTTCCGTCACCACAGCTTCTGTTAATCCGCAGGTTAAGGAAAGGTACACGGCTATTTTGGCAGAAAACTTTGTGGACGGATTCAGACCGGCAAAAGCAATCGACAGAAATCGTTTTAGAATGTATTACGGTGATATATTTGGAGAAGAATTGACCGAAGATGATGAGAGCTTTGTTCGCACTTTGATGAAGATCGGTACTTTCCGTGATGAGCGTATCTTTGTAAAAGATGAAACAGAACAAAAAGATCTTCTTGAAGAAATCAATGACACCATCACAGAAACCTTTAAGGATGGCGCATCTTGTATTTACTTAGATTGCTTGTTCACACGATTCCAGGAACAGCTTGCAGAAATGTTGCACATCTACAATGAGGATTCGCTGGAAAGCGTATTGTTTAGCTCTGGAAAGCGCAATTACTTCAAGAGATATAACTATTTGCTCGGATATAACAAAGAACCCGCCCCTAACAGGGATGTTATTGAGTATATGAAGAAATCCAATTTACCAGTAACTTATTCAGAAATCGAAAATGGTCTTTGGTACATTCCGCTGGACAAAATCAAACACACCTTAGTCACAACACCGGGCATTGTGAATGTTGCATCGGAAGCATATTTGTATGCGCCGAACCTTCCGGTTAGTGAAAATGAGATTCAGCAGATTGCGGAATTGATTAGTCACGCTTTGTTGCAGCGAAACTACATTTCTGATGTGGAACTGATGCAACTAATCGAGGAGCATTGTCCGTCTGTACTGATGAACACTCCAGATTACCCTATGTGGGGACTCCGGAACGCACTTGCATATCTTCTGCGTGATAAGTTCTCATTTAGAGGTGCAATCATCAGCGGCAAAGATGAAGAAATTAGCATGGCTGAGGTTTTCACGGATTTCTGCCAGCGTTCCGAACACATTACAGTCGATGAACTCAAACAATTTGCAAGTGAGTTGAACACCGTAATCTATTGGGATTCTGTGTATAGCGAGATGGTTCGTATCAATCAAAACGAGTTCGTTCGCAAAGATCATATTCATTTTGATGTGGAACATACAGACTCTGTTTTGGAAAACCTTATCCAAAGTGCTTACATACCAATTAAAACAATCAACCTATTCCTGCATTTTCCTGCGATTGATGTTCCTTGGAATAATTTTGTATTGGAAAGCTATGTGGCACACTACAGTAAGAAGTTTAGACTGCTTCATGCGAGCTTTACAGCTACCGACTGTTGCGGAGCTATGGTTAGACAGGACTCAGGTATTTCCGACTATAGAACACTGATTGTGGATGTTCTTGCGAAAAATACTGGATGGAAAAATAAAAAAGATGCCCTTCAGCTGTTGGTTGATTTGGGCTATCAGCAAAGAAGAAGCTACAGCGATATAGAAAAAGTAATGCAAGAAGCAAAGGCAAAACTGCAAATACCTAAAAAATAAGAGTAACGGAGGGAATGTCATGGATAAAGAAATCAAAACATATCAGATTGATTTTGAGAAAAATCAGTCCATGGCATTTACCTCACCTCTTGCGTATCGCTTTTATCGAAAGCAAGAAAAGCAGGTTGAAAATTGGCGAGATTTGTATGCGGCAGTTCTCTCCGATTTGGCTCGTTCCTTTGCTGAAAAGTTTTCTCTAACAGATAGTGTTTCGATTCTTCCGCAAGATGAGATTGGTGACTTAAAGCAATCTAAAAAGATGAAGAAGCCAGTTTCTATTCGCAGAGGTGTTTACGTTGAAACAGACTTAAACACCGAAACACTCCTTCGTCGCATAAGAAGTGTTCTTGATGAATGTAATTTGCCATACACCCACCTCTCTATTACATATCTGATAGATGAGGAGCGTAAAGCTCAGTATCAGCAAATGCGAATGGATGCGGCTAATAAGCCGAAAGTATATCTTCTGGACTGGAGTGTTCAAGCGACATACACGGGATCGTCCCCAGTATCTTATAGATATAAGACTAAAAACACGAAACAAATTAGTTCGTGGTACGATATTTATGTTCAGCTTATTACCGATCTGATGTCGGAATATCCTAAGAGAATTAAGCATGGTATTTCTGTAGGTGGTCGTCGCTCTTTCGATATTTGTGATGCCACCAAGAAGCATAATATGCGTAGACCACAAAACATTGGAAGTGGTCTTGTGTTAGAGACCTTTGGTACACCGGCAATTCTCATAGATCGAATGTACCACTTCCTCACCTTATGTAAGGTTGACCCGAGTAAAATTGTAATTAAATTTGACTTTGATGATAAGCAGCGTGAGTCTGAATATCTGGAGCAGCGTCCAGGACAAAACGTTCAGAGTTACAGTAGAGCAAATGTTGATAGAAAAGTGGCTCGTAGATGCAAGTCAATCTTGAGGAAACAGTTTGAAAATGGCTTTCGTTTGAAAAGCTCCATTGATATGAACAGGCTGAGAGAGTCTTATCAAAAAGCTTACAAAGAAGAACTCCCTACGGATGAAAAAATTATAGCCATTCTTCATTCAATCAATAAGCCTATGGATGGGCGAATTTATGCAGACCGTTCAGAAGAACAGGATGATTTAATAGAGGTTATCCTGCAAGACATTGACGACACCTTTTCTTCTGGCGCCACCTGTATTTATCTTCAGTCCATTTTAGATAGACATCAGATACAAATACACGAGCATTTGAAGATATATACCACCGATGCTTTGGCAGAATTGATTATTTCTACTGCGACAAAGGCATATACGGTAAAACGCAATTATCTTTGTTTTGGGCGAAGAAAACCAGATGCAGATGGCGAAATCATTACTGTTCTCCAAAAGAGCAGTACGCCGATAGCCGCAGCTGATGTAGCTGCAAACTTCTGGTACATTCCAAAGGAAAAAGTCAATCAGGTTCTGATTTCAACGGATTCGATTGTGAATGTTCAGCAAGAATATTATTATTACGCCCCTAATTTGCCCGTTGGCAGGTTTGACAAAGCGAGGATTCGAGAGAATCTGAAAACGGTGTTGGCCATTCAAGACTCTCTAACAGAAATAGAGCTGCTGAATACTGTTTTGCAAGAATGTCCAAACCTATTGAGTGAGGTTGCATTCCTCTCTTGGCGTGGTTTACGAAACAGCCTGCTTTACCTATTTGGTGATGTGATTGCTCTTGATGGGAACATGATAAAGGCAAACAGAAAAGTGTAACAAAGAAAGAGAAAAGAGGACACCATCATGTACCAATATATTTGGGATGCGGAGACCGGTGGACTGCTACTTACAACTGAAATATCAAAGTTTAGTAAGGAACCCCGTCCCGTCTATTATAAAGAACTGGACATTCTGGGATTTAACCGTTTCTGGAATTATCCTAAGGATGACAGTGCACCGTTAATGTGGGCTGAAGCAAACAACTACATATACAAAGGTCGCACCGTGGCAAGAACCAAGGGCGGATCGGTTTATACACAACCTGAACTGGTTATTTTGGATGATCCAGAACCGGACAACGGAATGTTGGAGTTTGTTGACATTGAAGGCATGGTTCAGAAGAACCAAGATTTATTGGAAACACTAACTCAGGAAACCATTCAGAAAATCTACAATGTGTATCGTGAATACAAGAATCATGTCGATGTATTCTATGTAGCATTCAGCGGTGGAAAAGATAGCGTTGTTGCACTTGATTTAGTTCAAAGATCGTTGCCGCATGATGATTTCCTTGTTCTGTTTGGTGACACAAGGATGGAGTTTCCTGACACCTATAAGGTTGTGGAACAAATCGAACAGTATTGCAAGGAACAAGGAATTGAGTTTTTCAGAGCGCAATCAAAACTGATTCCTTCTCAGACTTGGAAGATCTTCGGACCTCCATCAACTACAACAAGATGGTGCTGTAGCGTTCACAAGACCTCTCCGCAGATTAACCTTTTGAGACAGATTACAGGCAAGCACGACTTTACCGGCATGGCATTTACTGGAATTAGAGCAGAGGAAAGTCTTACTCGAAGTGAGTATGATTCCGTAAACGATGGCAAGAAACACAGTGGTCAGTTAAGCTGCCACGGTATTCTGGAATGGAACTCCGCAGAACTGTTCCTCTACATCTTTGCAAGAGGACTTGTCGTAAACGAAGCATATAAAAAAGGTAATTCTCGTGCGGGTTGTCTGGTATGCCCGAACTCGTCTGGACGACACGAATATATTAAGCGAACGTGTTATCCGACAGAAATTGACAACTACTTGGAAATGATCGCTTCTACAAGCGGAAAGACCAACTACAGTCCAGAAGAAATGAAGATGTTCATTGACTCCGGATATTGGAGAACCAGAAAATCCGGCAGAGAGCTTAATTTTGGCCATGACTGTTTTGAGGTTAAGTCTGATTCAACTCCGCCTATTATCACGGTATATAAAACACAGCTCCATTGGGAGATGTGGGCGAAAACGGTTGGCGAGTTTTACCAGGCAGAACCGGATTTGTACATTATCAAGTATCTTGATAAGCTGTATCAAATCAAACTTGAAAGAACCGATACAAGTATTTCGTTCTTACTCTTAAATTGCACTAAGAGCAAAGATGATGTTAGGTTCTTCTCCCTTTTCAGAAGCGTTATCGTTAAAACGCTCTATTGCATTGGCTGCGGTGTATGTCAAGCGGAATGCAAAAGCCATTGCATTGATATGACGAACGGCATAAAAGTCGGTGACAACTGTACGCACTGTCATAAATGCCATGATATACATGAACATTGTTTAAGATACAATTCAATTAGAAATAAGATTTCGGAGGGGAGAAAAATGACTGGATTGGACAGGTACTTTAGTTTCGGCGCTCGTGCTGAATGGATGGATATTTTCTGTAGATATGACTGTGGTGCAGAGTTCTGGATGTCCGATGGTGATGGTTTGGTAGCAAACAAGAAGAAAGACGCATTCAAGAACTTTGTTCAGGATGCAGGACTTGTTGTGTTCGACAAAAAAGCTGAAGGTGACAAGTATACCAAGTGCATTCCTACCGCAGTAGCAGAAGCAGTATGCAGAATCGGCGCAAGTGAAGAAACTGCATGGGCATTGATCCTGTGTAATCTTGTTTATACTCCTGCCTACAACTGGTTTGTTAATAATTTGAAGCAGGGTGTTTCCTATACGCCTGACTCTATTAAGATGATGCTCTCTGATGTCATGGAAAACGACTTAAAGGGTTTGGGCAAGAGAAACGTCGTTGACGCTTTTAAGATTGTTATGACGAAAACTCCTTTGGGCACTTCTCGTATTTTTGCTGAGTGTGATGCTGACGAAAAAGTCAGTGCATCCGGCAAGGAAACCATCACCCTCAACTCCTTGGTGCGATGTGAATGGAATGCTCCTGATGCGAAGGTTATCCTGTACAGCCTGTACAAGTTTGCTGAAGCCTGCGGTGATTATTATCAGTTTACTCTGGAGATCCTGCTTGATGATTCCATCGAGCGTGATGGTGTAAGCCCTACCCGTATTTTCGGACTGGATAGAGAAACTATGGTTCGTGTTCTGAATGGTTTGGCTGTAAACTATCCTGAGTTTATTTCGGCATCGTTTACGCTTGATTTGGATACTATCACGCTCCGTCCCACTGGCTCTGAGCTGACTTCTGAAGATGTATTGAAGCTGTTCTAATAAGGAGGATATGACCATGGCTGGCAAGAAACTTTATAAGGATTACTTTAATATAGATCCTAAATATTATGCAGCAGTAACCGCAGATTTAATTGAAAGCGGTATGGTAAGCTGGAAAAGCTTTTATCCACACGAGACATTTGTGAAGCTGCTCGAAAAAACACATACTGTATTGTCGGGTAAAGATCCTCGCTCTCTGTGGGTTGAAGGTGCGTATGGCACAGGTAAGTCCCATGCAGCACTTACAGTAAAGTCATTGCTGGATGCTACCGACGAGGAAGTAAAAGGTTACTTTGATGACTATGGTTTGAGTAAGGATCTCTGTCAGAAGATTATTGCTGACAAAAATGATGGTTTGCTCATTACCATTCACAGAATTGGTTCTGGCTCCATTCGTTCTGATCAGGATCTGATTCTTGCTGTTCAGGACAGTATCATGTCTGCACTTGAAAAGCATGGAATCACTAATCGTGGTGAAGTGTCCCTGCGTGATGCCGCTTTGAAATGGTTGGAGAAGAAAGCAAACCGTGACTATTTCAACACTCTTATTGCCGAGGAGCAGTATGCGTGGACGTTTGGCGGAAACGATGTTGATGCTGTTATCGACCGTTTGCAAAATGGAACTCCGGCGCAGATTGCCAAAACAATGAGAGACATCATTACCGTTGCAGAGGATAACGGTATTACTGCTTTGCGTCTGGATATTCAGGGCATGGCAGACTGGATTAAGAATATTATCTCTGAAAATCAGATTAAAGCCATTCTGTTTGTCTGGGATGAGTTTACTGAGTTCTTCCAGAACAACCCTAACTCCCTGACTGGTTTTCAGACTTTGGCGGAAATCAGCCTTTCCCATCCTTTCTACTTTATGATCGTGTCTCACGAGAGTAGAAGTTTGTTCCTTAATGCGGAAACGGCGAAGAAGATCCTTGACCGTTTTGTTCCGCCTGTAAAAATTGAATTGCCCGAAAATATGGCATTCCGTCTGATGGCGCAGGCAATGAAAACCACTCAGGATACCATGCTTAAGAGCGAATGGGAAGAATATAAGGGTGAGCTGACGGACGATTTGGCTGGCGTATGCAGCTACATCACCTCCAGCATGAAAAGCACATCTACTTTGGGACAAAAAACAGTTTTGTCTGAACAGGAATTACAGGCTATTGTGCCTATTCATCCTTATGCAGCACTGTTGCTGAAGCATCTCTCTGTTGCTTTCAGTTCCAACCAGAGAAGTATGTTCGACTTCATTATCAGTAATGACATGACCGATGCCAAGGCGTTTAAGTGGTTCATCAACAATTATGGTCCTTTGGATAGGCCAAATTTGTTGACCATTGATATGCTGTGGGATTTCTTTTACGGAAAGGGTCAGAATGGTCTGAACGATGATGTTCGTGTCATCCTGGACTCTTATAGCTTGCTTCGTTCTGACAAGATGACACCTGATGAGCAGCAAGTGCTGAAAACTGTTCTCCTTTTGCAGGCGATTTCCTTGCGTATCAGCGATGTTGATCTGCTGAAACCTAACGAGCAGAATGTTGACCTTGCTTTCTCCGGCACTGGTTGGTCTAAGGGCAAAGCCCGTTCTATCGCAGAGAAACTTGTTCGTGATGGTATGCTCTTTAAGCGTACTGTTGGTGGTGGTAAGTCCGAGTACACCATTGCAAACAGCACAGGTGATGCTGCAACAATTAAAAAGCTGAAAGATACTGTAATCAGAGAAACTAAGACTCAGGATCTGATTACAAACGCTGATTTGATTGGAGCGATTATACTTCCTCCTGCTATCAATGGCAGATATATTCTCAATGGCGCTGCCTATGGTAACTTTACCCCCGCTGTGGCGAAACTTGCTGCATCATCCCATTCGAATCGTTTCTCCGTATTGGTGACCTTCGCTTTGAACGACGACGAAGCAGCTCAGGTAAAGAATCAGGTTGTTAGCAGCATTAAGGCTGGAAAGCACGATTTCATTTATGTCGATGCAAGTCTTTCTCCTATGGGTAAAGACCTGTTTGAACAGTATATCGAGAGCATGGCTTACAGCCGTTACTACGCACAGAACGATAAGCATCGTGCAGGTGAGTTCCAAAAGCAGGCTGCAAAGTGCCTGACCGATTGGAAAGAGAAGATTGTCGGTGGTGCTTTCATGCTGTATAGCGCAGAACATCCGAGCGGAAAACGATTGGCTAATATTACGGCCTTGCAGGAAGAATTTAACCTGATTAACCATCAGAAATACTTCTATGGGCTTGAGGGCTATGATGTAAAGCGTGACCTTTTCGTTGGTAGTGCGCTTGCCCAAGGTGCGGAATGTGGTGCCACTCAGACTCTGAAACAGACATTTAAGGAGCCTAAACTGGAAACAGCGCTTGCAGGTGCATGGGGTATCGAAAACTATTGGGAAGATCCTACTAAGCGTAGCTTGTCCATCGTTCAGATTAAAATGAAAGTTGAAGAACTGATTCAAAAGGGATTCAACTCTCCTTCTGGTCGTGTTTGCGTGGCTGATATTTATAGCGAGCTGGAACAGGCTCCTTATGGATTCAGAGCGACTAACCTTGCAGCTTTTGTGATGGGCTTTGTTCTGAAAGAATACGCAACTTCGGACTATTTCTGGAGCAATGGCTCCACCAGCGAAAGTATGTCTGTTGATAAGATGAAAATGGCGATTGCCAATGCTATGAAACAGACGGTTTCTCCTGATAAGAAATACAAACCAGAATATATTGTTGCTATGAGCGCAGAGCAGAGAGCATTCTTAAAATGCACTTCTGAAGCGTTTCGTATTCCTATGACTCAGTGTGGGTCTATCGAAAGTGCAAGAGATCAAGTGCGTATCAGCATGAAGAAGCTCTCATTCCCGATTTGGTCTGTTAAGTCCATTCTGGAAACTGTTGAGATGCATACTCCTGTGGCTACAGTTGCGAATGTAATTGATGATTACTGTGGCATTGCTAATACTGCCAACAGTTCCACGGCTTCTGAAAGTGATCTGGCAGATGCAATCGGTCGTTTGGTTATTCAGAACACTTCTTTGGCTGAAGATCTTACCCGGCTTCTCACAAACGATATGTGCAGAAATGGTATGCTGGCATACATTGACGCATATCAGGGCGGTGCTTTGAAGACCCTTGCAGCTCAGATTGGTGATGGTGGTGCATATCTCGATCAGGTAAAACAGAAGTTTAATGCAGATGCCGCAAACTGGGTTTGGAACACCGAGACTGCTGATGACAAAATCAATGATGTTATTCTTGATTATCGTATTATTGCAGAAAGTGCCAAAAGCATCCCTGCTTGTTGTAGTATCAGAGATGTTGTTAGTGGTTGGAATAACCGCACCAATAATATCAAAATTACATTTGACGCTCTGAAAAAAGCAGCTGGTGATTTAACTCCTTTCCTTGAAGAATTGCATCGCATGAAGCAGACGAACACTTTGTCTGACCAGAATAAAGAGGAGTTCTATTCTCTCTTGGTGTCTCAGAGAGAAGCTTTTGATAGATTCTACGGCGATCAGATTCCGTATTTTAGAACCGTTGCGGAAATCTTCATTGATGGAATGGACAGCGATGATGTTCTTAAGCTGTATCAGGACATTCCTGCTGGTCAGTTTACGAAGTCCTCTACCGAATATATGACCTATGTTGAGAATGCCGTTAAGGTATTCCTCCAGAGCCAAGCGAAAAAGCGTTTGAAGGATTTGTGGGTTGAAAAGACTGGAACGAAAGATCCTCGTGACTGGTCTGCACGTTTTGATACTCCTATTCTTTGTATGATTGATGATGAAGAACGTCCTGAAGCAAAAGAAATCTTCAATATTATGATGGAAAATTCTCCTTCTGAGATGTTCATCAATCGTGCAATTGAATATTTGAACCGTGTAACCTACTTCGACAGACTTGCCAACAAGGAACTGCGTGATAAATGCTTTATGAGTCGTGTTGTTGGTGATTATGAACTGATGCTGGATGATGCACAAGTAGTTAGAGAATATTTGATTGCTCATGTTACTGTTCGTCCGTATGATTGGATGGATAACTCAACTGTACAGAATCAAATCAGAATGCTTGCAGAGAAGAAGTATAAGACTGGTGGTAGTGAAAAGGTTTGGGCTGTTGTTGAAAAGATGGATGCAACAGAACTTCGTCACTATCTGAGAGACTTGATTTCGGATAATGTTAAGGTGGGTATCGAAATCTTAAAGAACAAATAAGGAGGGCATTTATGTACTGCAAGACTGTAAATGAATGTTTTCAAGAAATAAATGCATATTGCACCGGCAAACCTTGGGGGCATCCTCTCTTGGTGAATCTGGAAAACTTTAATGATTTCCAAACTGTTCTTCAGCGACTGGAAGCAGACACCAGTAAGCAGTGCATATTTGTTTCTCAATTTACACAGAAAAATGGTTTGCCAATCATTGATGATGCCATCGCAAAGATAACGGGAAAAGAAATCTATGTGATGGTTGGTGCATCACAAGCAGCTATGCTAAGAAATGAGACTGCTGTAGATGCACTTGTGGACGAGTTGCTTGGTTTAAGTATATCCGGTCATGCGATTATTTTACTGAATCATTGCAAGAAATTTATTGACCGATATTTACAACGCGATCCCCGCTATGATCGTCGAGTTGTTCTGGTGGAGGGAAGCACATCTCCACTCCCGCAGATAAAACTAACCGATAATGAAGATGTATGTGTAGAATTCAAACCTTTGAATGGTATTCAAGGGCTGTTGAAGTACATGGAGAAAATGGATGATGCTAAACTGCAAGCACATCCAGCGCTGACTGTATTGACCGGTTTCAAAACTTCTCTATTTAGACAGTCCTTATATTCCGTAACCGAAAGCACAGGTATCTACGATGCTGTATGTCAGAAGTATTCTGATTTGTTACTAACTAAAAATGAGTACGGTACACAAGAGCAATGGGCTTGGCTACTTAATGCTATGAAAGGTGTTGATACCTTCTCTGCATTTATATGTTCTAATTTCGGAGCAACCACAAATTTAATTGCTCACTTAGATAATGTGCTGGAGACGGGTGACAAAAACAAGTTCTGGCTCCTTTGGCTTGCTATGCAAGTCTTTGGTGCAGGAACCAACAAGTATGTAGCTCGTATCCTTGCAAATTCTGATTCTGCTGATACATTTGAACACTCCTTGTATAGCGAACTTATCAACATCAAACATGATGACCCTATGTTTGATACATACTATGCAGAAAGAAAACGCATCCTCGATAGCATTCCAGAGAATCTTCCGTATATCGACGATTATTGCGACCAGATAGGTATACATGAGAAGTATGCAGTATGTTATCTGACAGCAGCAAGCGAGCGTGAGCGTTATGAACTGGTCAAGAACCTATCCATTTATGATTATGGCGAAGATGAAATTGGAACTGTTTTGAAAAATGGCTTCCCTGACATCTACAGCTATATGCAACCGTTCGCATTTGATGTACTAAATACCAAACTACCAGATGCAGATAACTCTCTGCGTGGAGAATTGACTACTTATTTTGTGCAATACAAACAGCAAAAGCTGACCAATCGTATTTGGGACGGGTTTATGTCTAAAGTAGATACTTATGCTGTTGATAGACCGTTTATGAAGTTGCAACCTCGAAGTAGTATTGTATCCAAACTTGACAAAAGTAAGACCGGATTTTTCTTCTTTGATGCGTTAGGTGTTGAGTACCTTGCGTTCATTCAAAGCAAGTGTGAAAAGTATGGTTTGATTTCGGAGTTTGCGATTGGTCGTTGCGAGCTTCCTTCCATCACTTCTGCAAACAAGGAATTCGAAAACACTTGCCCGAATGTAAAGAAGATATCTGCTTTGGATGAATTGAAGCATCACAGCATGGTTTATGATTATACTACCTGCCCTTATCCTATCCACTTGTTCCGTGAATTGGAAATCATTGATGCCGAACTACGACGCATTCAAACTCAGTTAGCACAGGGAACCATTCAAAAAGCAGTTATTCTCTCAGACCATGGTGCAAGCCGTTTGGCGGTACTATATGGAAAAGAATCTGCCTCCAATATTGAACTCGCAGAGAAGGGTATCCATAGCGGAAGATGCTGCAAAATCGACGAAGATCCACATCTTACACAGGCATCCTACGAAGATGGATATGCTGTTCTTGCCAACTATGAGCGTTTTAAGGGAAGCCGTGCAGCAAACCTTGAAGTTCATGGCGGTGCAACCTTGGAAGAAGTCCTTGTTCCTGTAATCACATTGGTAAGAAAACCTGACAATATTACTTATTGTTTTGTTGATCCGGTAATAAAGTTTAAGATGGGGCAGGATGCAAGAATTACGCTATTCTCCAATATGCCTATGAAGCAACCTCGCATTCAAGTAAAAGGTATTTTTTATGAAGGCACATTTGTCGGAGATAAAAAACATGCTGAGTTTGTTATGCCTGAACTGAAACGCACAAATTCATATGAAGCCATTGTGTATGACGGCGATAAAAATGTTGGCATTACGCTCAGTTTCAGCATTGAACGAGCAACAAAACAGAAGAATCTGTTTGGAATATAAATAAGATTGGAGGGATTCGTAATGGATGATTTTATAAATCGTCTTAAAGATGCTTTTGATACCATGGTGGTATTCAAAGATCTTCAGCAAAATAATTTTATTTCTTCTTTCAATCTTCCGTCTTTCATGCGTGATTATGTTGTAAAAAATTTTCAAGATGATGATGGCGAGGTTGATGTAGACAGTGCTTCGGACTTTATTAGAACCTATATTCCTAAGAAAGAGGATTGGAAAAACCTTAAAAATAGAATCATAAACAATAGCGAAACTATCAAGATTCTTGCAAAAGTGTGTGTCGAAATCAATATTCGAACTGGTGAAATTTCTTTCGCCCTTCCTGATTTCGGCCTCGGCTACAAAGATACAACCATTCCTCGTGAGGTTTGGGACACTTGTAGCGAAGCATTATTAAAAGCAGAAGAAAACTGGGGTATCATTGAATTAGGTTACCAGTATCCGTATGATGCAAAAACTCCGGGTAAAATTAAACTGATGGACTTCACCGATTTCTGCCCGTATGAAACTGATTTGGAAGAATTTAAGACTGCCCGTGAAAGCTTTTCTTTGGATGAGTGGATTGATATTTTGTTGTCTGCGGTTGACTACAATCCTGCTGGATACGAAAGTAGAGTGCAGAAATTGTCCGTTATCCAGCGTTTATTACCTTTCGCAGAAAAAAATCTGAATCTCATTGAACTTGCACCACCAGGTACTGGCAAATCATATCTATTTGGTCAGATTAGTCGCTATGGCTGGCTTGTTTCCGGCAAGGTAACTCGTGCAAAATTGATTTATGATATCGGTAAAAAAGCTGATGGTATTGTTGCCTACAAGGACTTTGTTGCTTTAGATGAAATACGAGAAGCGGAATATATGAAAGATACAGAACTTCATTCTGCCCTGCAACAGATTATGGAAAACAGAAAATACAATGCGCCTGATGGACATGAGGTAAAGGTAGATGCTGGTATTGTGTTCTTAGGTAACATTTCAGGCAGTGCCATGGATGAGTATAGCAATATGTTCCTTGAGTTGCCGGAGCCATTCCATAGAGTTCCTTTCTTGGATCGTATCCATGGCTTTATCAAAGGTTGGGAGTTGCCGAGAATGAACGATGATTTGAAAGCATTTGGCTGGGCCTTGAACTCAGAATACTTCTCCAGTATCATGCACGAACTTAGAGATGACCCTTCTTATAGAGCCATTGTCGATGCTCGAATTGATATGCCACCTAAAGCGGATACTCGTGACACAGAAGCTATCAAGAGAATTTGTACCGCATACCTGAAACTGCTGTTCCCGCACGTTCGCAGACCTCAGGATATTACTTCTCATGATTTTAATCGTTACTGCTTACAACCTGCAATGGATATGCGTGCAATTATTCGCATACAAATGGGCATTGCGGATGAAAAGGAATCAGGAAAAACTGTTCCGAGTTTTTCTGTGATTGATGCGTAAGATTAAAAAAATATCTTGTGTTTCTTGCGGGAAAGAATCACTTGAAAAGAATGAGATTGGAATTAACAAAAAATTATTAGGGGAACAGGTTGAATCTTTTTACTGTATGGACTGCCTTGCCGACTATCTTGGTGTATCTGTTCAGGATATTTTGGATAAGGTTGAGGAGTTCAAAGACCAGGGATGCAAACTGTTTGAGTGATGACAATGAAAGTGTACGCAGATCATGCAGCAACTACAAAATTAGATACAGATGCGTTTGAAGCAATGAAGCCATTTCTTCTTAATGATTTTGGAAACGCTTCGCAACCATATTCATTTGCACGAACAGCCAAAGTTGCATTGAAGTCTGCTCGTATAACAATAGCAAACTGTATCAATGCAAATCCTGAAGAAATCTATTTCACATCAGGTGGGACTGAGAGCGACAACTGGCTATTAAGTCGCCATCTCTTATTGATAGGGATAATGGAACCACCATTACATCACAAATAGAACATCATGCTGTTTTACACGCATGTCATGCGGTGGAGCGCATAGGAAATCATGTGGTGTATCTTCCAGTAGATTCTCAAGGAATTGTCCAGTTCGATACATTGTCAAATCATCTTAGTGATAGCACAAGACTTGTATCTATCATGTTTGCAAACAATGAAATCGGAACTGTTCAACCCATCAAAAAACTATGTGAGATAACTCATTCCAAAGGTGCATTGTTTCACACAGATGCGGTACAAGCGGTTGGACACATTCTTATTGATGTGAAGGAACTCAATGTAGATATGCTCTCCGCATCTGCTCATAAGTTTAATGGGCCCAAGGGAATAGGATTTCTATACATCAAAAAAGGAACCCCTATTCTTCCTTATGTTGATGGCGGAGCGCAAGAGTTTGGAATGCGAGCAGGCACAGAGAATGTTGCATCCATTGTAGCAATGGCCGTTGCATTAGAAAAAAACTGCAATAGGATGCACTCTGTTAATGACCACTTGATAGAATTAGAACACAAACTACTTACATCTCTACAGATTGCAGGTTTGGATTTTATCAGAAACGGTAGTTGCGACAGAATCCCTGGAAATATGAGTCTGTCATTTCGTGGCTCTGAGGGTGAAATGCTTCTTCACAGACTTGACCTAATGGGAATTAGTGTTTCGACTGGTTCTGCCTGTGATAGCAAAAATACACAGCTTTCCCATGTCCTTAAAGCTATTCATACTCCAAGTGAGTACGCCAATGGAACAATTAGAATTTCTTTGGGGTATGAAAATACCGACGAAGAAATATCCTATATTGCAGCATCTTTGATAAAGATACTGCAACGCTAAAGATTTTACTTATGGCAGTGTTATTCTGCATTTTATCTGGTCCTAAACCATCCCACATTCAATCAAATTAAAAAGAGGCACGGCATAAATTATTCGTAAGCGATGAATAACCCACCGTCTTTTCACTCGAACAAATCTGTGCGACAATCTAACCAGAGAGTTAAAGAATCGCTTAACAGCGGCACATCTGAAGGACCCATCTGAACAATTGTCAGACTGTGTGGACTCTGACAAGCGGGAGTATCTGCCTGTTGGTATAACAGAGGTTCTTTCCTCTTTTGACTTTATTGAAAGAGGAAAGAACCTCTGTATTCTCGGAGAATCAGATGCCGGAAAGTCTTACCTTGCAAAAGCTATCGGCATAATGTAAACGCTCCATAGCAAGTACCTGTTCCTCCACTCCTTTTTCTGCCATAATAGTCTCACACTATACAGAGTCAAAAAAGTTAAGTACTCAACTTTTTTTGACCGCCTATGGAGGTCTAGCTATGAGCAGTCAAACAAGTTTGGTTGCTGAACAGGTTCGGTTGCAGCAATGGGCGGCACAGATCCAGGATTGTAAAAACCGC
>NZ_QUEL01000040.1:0-8212 GCF_003478145.1 Clostridium sp. AF29-8BH
TACTGTTCACGGGTAGGCACTTTTGGAACCGAAAGTGCCGTAAGAAAACGTGGTGGCAGCAGGAATTTGCCGTATTTAAATGCGAAGCCACGGCAAATTCCGTTACTGGGCACGTATGCGTGTACAGTAACATATTATTTCCACAGCTTCCAGGGCGCATTGCCTTCCTGCCACATCTGTTCCAGCTGCATCTTGTCACGCTGGGTATCCATACATTTCCAGAAACCGTCGTGGCGGTATACCATCAGCTGTCCGTCCTTGGCAAGCTGCTCCAACGGCGCTTTCTCAAAGACGGTATCATCGCCCTCGATATAGTCAAAGACGCCCGGTTCGAGTACCATGAAGCCGCCGTTGACGATCTTGCCGTCATCATCGTTCTTCTCACGGAACTCGCGGATGTGTCCGTCGCTGTCAACATCCATGACACCGAAACGCTGTCCGATGTTGACGCCGGTCAGGGTCGCGATCTTGCCGTGCTGCTTGTGGAATGCCACCAGCGCGTCCAGATCCACGTTGGAAACGCCGTCGCCGTAGGTCAGCATGAACGTCTCATCCCCAATGTAATCGCGGATACGTTTGATACGACCGCCCGTCATCGTGTGCAGTCCGGTATCGACCAGCGTCACGCGCCACGGCTCGGAATAATTGTTATGCACCTGCATCTCGTTCTTCGCCAGATCGAAGGTCACATCCGACGTATGCAGGAAATAATTGGCAAAATACTCTTTTACTACATACTGTTTGTAGCCCAGGCAGATCACAAAATCATTGAACCCATACTGGGAATAGTGCTTCATGATATGCCAGAGAATCGGCTGTTCTCCGATCTCGATCATTGGCTTTGGTTTTAAATGGCTTTCCTCGCTGATTCGTGTGCCGAATCCACCCGCTAATATTACAACTTTCATTGCACTTCTCCTTCTGTCCATCGTTTTTATCGAAATATATTCAAATGGTTTTCTTCCAAAATTCTCATCGCATCCCGCACTGCATCCGGGTCGTTATGCAGGTAGGTTTCCAGATCCTCATCGCTCGCCGTCCGGTAATTCAGTCCCAGCTCCCTTGATACCTGTAAATATGCCTTCCGGTACGGCGCTGTCCGGATTTCTGCCCGGGTTGTCCATGCATTTCCAAAGACCGTCAGCACGGTAAATGCCAGCATACAGACCTTTAAAGGTGTGCGTACTGCCCGTTTCTCCGGCGCGCGTGTTTTCGCCTTATCTGCCTCTGTTTCCTGCGCCTTTTCCCGGCACATACTCCAGACGAGTGCAAACGTAAGCAGAATTCCTACAATTCCCATCTGGTACTGTATCTCGTACCGCGAGGACATCCCGTACTCGTCCTTCAGGAAAATCCACCGCGCCGCCAGCACCAGCAGATGGTTACAGCCGCCGCTGAGAACCAGCAGAAGCGGAAAAATAGTCTTTTTATAAAGCTGAAACCGCACATTCAGATACAGTGCCAGCAGATACGAAACAAACACTGCCAGCCCCAGCAGATACACCAGATGCAGCCGGACAAACCAGGGGCTTCCTGCCTCCAGCTCCTGAATCTGCGCCACGCCGATCACCGACGATGCCACCGCTTTCAGCAGAAACCGCAGGAAAAAGAGTGGCTGGGCGGCAAATTCCTGAGCGATTGAAACATCAGTCACTGCTCCACGGTGCACGTAAACTGCCTGTGAACTGCTCCAAAGATATAATACCATCGCAAAAACCGTTGTCAATGCCCCGATGCACCAGGTTCTCCGGCACTTTCGGCTCCAGGAGCGGCTGCTTGTTTCAGCACCACCGCTCCGATCCGCCAGCCACAGTGCGCCGTATGCCAGCACCAGAATCACCGCATAGCCGCCGCTGTACGGTCCTGCCACCAGCACGACCAGCAGGATCGGCAGAATTGCCAGAAGCACCCGGTCAGACATATTCCGGCACCGGGTCGCCGCTGCATGGTCGAGGACTGCAAAATGGAATAAAAACCCGGAGATCGACAGAGTGCAGACCCAGCCGGTCCCGTTCGTCATCATTTCCCATTTATTCAGACTGAAATATACAAACTGAATCAACAGGAAGGAAAGATAGCCGACCGAGCGGTTCCGCTCTGCGTAGAGCGACAGCACCGCCGCGCCCGCACCCAGGCTCAAAACACCCAGAATCATGTCAAAATACGTATTATAGCCAAATAGTTTCACATTGATGATGCGCCCCAGATACGTGATCGGAACGCGCGTCAGGATATCCGGTACAAAGAATTTCGCCGGATTTGTCACATCCGGCAGATACGAATTGATCAGCCGGATATAATCCGAATACGCCACATTGTCCGAGGCATGAAATATATACCAGATATAAAACAAAATCCCCAAAATAACCGGAAGCCCTAAAAATACACGGCGTTTCATCCGTTTCTCCTCTTTAAAATGCTCAGCTGGTTCAAGTAAAGTTCAAATAACTGACGGTGTTTCTTCGTAATAACCTCCAGAATCACACCACTGATCCACAACAGGAACGAAATCACATAGAGTCCGGAACACGCGATCAGGGTCGGGAACTTCGGCACCATGCCGGTTGCCAGATAGCCGCTGAGCACCGGCGCGAAAAATGCCGTTGCAATCGCAAAACAAATGAGTCCCAGCCATCCAAAGAACGCAAATGGCTTGTAATCCCGGAAGAGTCTCGCGATCGTGCGTAGCACCTTAAATCCATCCGAAAACGTATTTAACTTTGACACACTTCCCTCCGGGCGGTCACGGTATCCAACCGGGATCTCCACCAGCTTAAAGTTCTTGTCCAGCGCATGGATGCTCATCTCCGTCTCAATCTCAAATCCGGTCGAAAGAATCGGGAAGCTCTTGACAAATTCATAGTTAAATGCGCGCGCGCCTGTCATGATATCCTTGATATTGCTCTTGAAAATCAGGTTGATAAGCCCACGCACCAGACGATTTCCCGTATTGTGGAACGGACGCTTATTTTCGGTAAAATACGTCGAAGAAAGGCGGTCGCCGATGACCATATCCGCTTTCCCCTGTAAAATCTGGTCTGCCAGCTTTCTCGCGTCCTCCGCCGGGTAGGTGTCATCGCCGTCCGTCATGACATAGCACTCCGCGTCAATGTCGCGGAACATGCTGCGGATGACATTTCCCTTGCCCTGCTGGTATTCATAGCGCACAACCGCGCCTGCCTCCCTGGCAATCTCATCCGTGTGATCCGATGAATTATTGTCATATACATAGATCGTTGCCTCCGGCAATGCCTCGCGGTAGTCCTTGACCACCTTGGCAATCGTCTGGCCTTCATTATAACACGGAATTAATACCGCTATCTTGTCCATTTTTCTCCTCCCGTTTTCACTCTTCCACCGTTTTGGCGGACCATTCCGGATTGATCACAACAGCCCGTTTTGTCTCAGCTGTACTTACCAATTCCAATTTTATCTCTCTCTGAAGCCCTGTCAGATCAAGCTGTACTTCCATCGGTTCATATTCCTTCTGTCCCGCCTGGATCACAGCAGCCGTCCGGCTGTTTGTCCCATCCGAGGCGATGATTTCCACTTCAAATGGCTGCTTCAGCACCCAGTAGTCCGGATCACACAGAACCGCCCGGATAGTCGGATGATCGTCCCCGCTGGTATTCTCCCAGCGCCATTCTGGTACTTCTTTTTCCGGTTCCTGTGCATCCATGAAAATCTCCTGTGTGCGGTACCAGCAGTTTTCGCGTCCATGCGCCATCTCAAGCCCTGCCAGTGTAAAGGACTGGCTGCCCTGCAGGATTGTTTCCTGATACTCCATATCATGCACGTACCATCCCGCCTCATTCATCCATTCCAGATAGCTTTCCAACGTCTCAAGTCCCTGCGGGATCATGTCATAGACGCCCTCGCCTGCCTCCATCGCCTCCTCGATTTCATCGATATAGGCGTCTTTCTGCTCCGAAAGCTCATTGACGATCGAATACCGGTTCCAGACCGGCACATCTTCGCCCGCAAGCCGCGCATAACTTCCCACATCCGACCAGGTCAGGAAAATACGGTCAATCTTGGAACGTTCTTCCGGTGTAAACAGCTGATGATCGTGAAATACGTAAGGCAGGTTGCTGTGGATACTCTCACGGCTCACCGCCCGCATCGCCCATTCCCCGCCGTTCCAGACACGGGTGTAAGCATCGTAAGCGCGCCCGGCGTAAACAACTATAAACATAATCGCAAATACAACGCCGCCTGTCAGCCTGGGAGAAATGGAAGCCATTCCCTGCAGCACCAGGCACCCGCAAAGCATTCCGGCAAATAAGATTCCGCCCATAAAATAGCGGCTGTGTCCCGTCGTTGCCGCCCAGAGAATAAAGGATGCGGCATACAGCAGAAATAGGGTTCCCGTCCTGCTGCTGACCCGCTTCCAAATCCAGCAGAGCCCGGCTCCCGCCGCTCCCAGATACATCAGCGCCAGATCCAGGTTGTATTTCGCCGGGAGCTCACTCAGGCGGTAATCTGGATGCCGGATCATCGAATATGCCCACAAAAGGAACTCTTTTATGTTGCTGGGTCCCCATCTCGGATCCTTAAAGTCCATTTCCCCAAAATATGGCGAATGAAACAGGCTGTTGTAATAAGGATAAACCGGATTTTTCATCGCTATCCCATTGTAAATCAGGTACACACTGACGGGAATCATCCCCGTCACCAGGCATCCCAGAAACAGCTTCGGCGTCAGATACTTCCGGATTTTCCACAGATACAGAAGCACCAGCGGTACCAGATACACGATATTCGTCATCTTGAGGCAGAACAGGATTCCGCCAAACAGGCAGAATAAAACCGCCTCGCGCTCCCACTTCGCCTCATCCAGACCGCGCAGAAGCAGAAATACCATTTCCAGCAGAAACGGCAGTGCCAGAAGCTCGACCATGTAGCTGCCACTCTCCTGAATCAGCTCCAGACGGCTGACAATCAGAAATGCAAGTACCGGCGCAAGATGCTTCAACCAGCTGCATGTTCTTTCCAGCCGGCCTGCCTCCATGCTCAGGAACACCGTTACCTGCCGATAAATCACAAGCATCGCCAGCGCATTTAACAATGTCCCCATCCGAAGCCCAAAAAGCGCCCTGAATGGATAAAACATCCGGTCGCCCAGCCGGAAACCGAACATCTGGAACCGTCCCGGTATCACATGATAATGAAGGTTGTCCACAAATCCGGGAATCTGCGACAGCAGGTGATAGTTCTGCGTATCATAGCTCTGATCCGGGGCAAATCCCTTGACCGAAAAAAATGCCAGGATGAACAAACTTCCCGCTATAAAAAACGGACTCACTCCCGCATGGTCCCGTTCAAATCTTCCGATTGCCGCCATGACTGCACCGCATAAAACGAGCGCTGCCGCCCGCGACAAAATCGTTCCCTGTGGTACATGTAAAAGCCATGCCAGAAGATCCAGCACTTCCAGCCACCAGATAAAAAGCGTATAGGCAAGCAGCACTGCAAAACTGCGGGTACTGACTCTCCATTTTGCCGTTTTGTCCGCCGGCCTGTTTCCAAATAACATACTTTTCCCTTGTAATCATCCAGTTTTTTTCATGAACCTGCTGAATCATTACTTCCTTTCCATGAAACAAAATATATCTTAAAAGAAATATTCTTCCAGCATCAGGCACAGTGCATGGTACACCGGAAGATGCAGCTCCTGAATCTTAAATGTCTCCTGCTCCGGCACGACAATCGCAGTGTCGCTGTACCCACGGATCCGCCCGCCGTCGCGTCCCAGAAGCCCGATAACCTTAAGCCCCTTTGCCTTTGCCGTCACGGCTGCATACAGGACATTTTTTGAATTGCCCGAGGTTGAGATTCCGAGGAACACATCCCCCTCTTTTCCATATCCAAGCACCTGTTCCGCATAAGTCATGCTGCCGTCCACATCATTCATAAATGCGGTGGTCAGTCCTGCATGACCAGTCAGCGCGATCGCCGGAAGTCCCTGCTGCAGCTTTTCGGAAAGTTCCGCTCCCATCTGCGGATCCACCGTTTTCAGTGCCTTTTCTATCTCTTCCGAAACTGGGCGTTTCTTCACAAACCCCTTCATCAGCTCGCCCACGATGTGCTCCGAATCCGCACAGCTTCCGCCATTTCCGGCAATCAGAAGTTTTCCGCCGCGCTCATAGCACTCTTTCAGCGTCTCATACGCAGTGCGAATATCCGCTTTCACCGGTGCAAGAACCGGATAGCGGCTGATCAGCTCGTCTAGGTACTCGTATTCCTTCATGATTTCTATTTCCTCCTGTCAGTTTTTTCGATGTCTATTGAGCTTCTGCATCATAAAATAAATACTCCTGCTCAAACATTTCCAGATTGTTCTGCGCTTCTTCCTCCGGCACCGCTGTGTCGGATACCCGCGCAAGCATATTTCCATTTTCAAAAAACAGATCGGTCAGGCTGCCTCTGCGGATCAGCTCCCGCAGAAGATCCAGACTCCACTCCCAGCTTCCCGGTCCCAGATAGCCTGCTTCCGCGTAGACATAATCTGTCTTCGCATACGCCATATAGGTTTCAAACGCCTCCGGCGAGTTGACGAGTTCGACGTTGCCCCACGGCGATGTAATATCCTTATACGACTCCACATTGCACGGGAACTGCAAACAGTACGGATGCGTTCCAAATGCGATCACCCGGTTTTCCGGATCCTGCGACACTTCCTGCCAGATCAGCGTGTTTCCCTTTTCCTCTATCCGCGCCTGTTCCTGCGCCCGGTGATTGACACGCCCTTTATTCAGAAGATGAATCTCCGAAAATCCAGCCGTCCACGCCCAACTGCTGATCGCCGTGACAATCAGATTTAATACCAGCAACGGCGCCAGGCACTTCGACGCGAGCGGATAAAAGCCGATTTTCTTAAAATACACCATCGCCCGGCATACCCCCAGAATCAGCATAGAATACAGAAGCATGAAATAATTTCCGTCGATCTGGTAAAGCATCGACAGGCTGATCAGGCTGACGATCACAAATGGGAAGAAAATTACCAATGCCGCGTTCCAGATATGGGACTGCTCATCTCCCTTTTTGGAGAAAATCCCATAAAGCACCAGCATCACAATCAGCACCGCCATCAGCGAGGTTCCCCACGCCAGAATTACATGCCCCATATCTTCACCCTGCGGCTGCATCAGCATCTGCCAGATGCGCCGCGCCAGCACATGAAGCGTTGATTCCTCCTGATAATTCTGCGGCAGCTCCGAGGTGGCAAATGGGTATTTCATTTTAAAACCAAACCATGCAAAAATCGAAGTAAACACCGAAGTGACCGGCATTCCCGTGATCTTCATCGTCCGCGCCCAGATACCGACCAATGCCCCAAACGGCAGGCATAAGGAGCCAATCAGGCGGACCATATGGTGAAACAGGTCAGCCGCCGCCCCGCGCTCATGAAACCAGAACCACAGAAGGTACAGCCCCATCATGCCAAATACGGCAGTGGAAAAGACCAGGGAGGTCGGCTTCATCGTGAGGGACAGGAAATAGGAACCGGCTGCCCCGGAGAGGAATATCCAATGATTTTCATACACATGAATATACTGAAAGAAACATCCCAGCATGATAAGCTGCAGCAGCCACGTAATCAAATCCGCCTTGGCTGTGAGCGCCATATTCATGATGCCCGGCACCGAAACCGTCAAAACAGCTGCCATAATTCCCGGCAAGACGCTTCGATACGTTAGTTTCTTCTCTGTTCCGGCTTCCCGGCTCTCTTTCCCACGTTTTCGATCGCCCGTCAACATCACCGCATTCCAGACCATCGCCCCGATTCCCAGAACTGCCAGCCAGAGGTTAAAGAACGTCAGGTAGCTGTGACTCGCCAGATCGCAGAGCGGCAGAGTCAGCACCTCAAAGCCCTTCGAATACACATAGACCATGCCGACCAGCCCCGGATTCTCATACAGCCCGGTTCCGCCTGCCACAATGTACTGGGAACGCACACCATACCAGAGTGTATCAAAGTCGAGTGCGATATTCAGGCGTCCCACCTGAATCAGGAACATCAGGACACACCAGCCAGCCGCCAGCGTCCATGCCCGGCGCACCCGGCGCGGTATTTCCCGCGATCCCCCGCTGCCAGCCGGTTTGTTACTGTTCACGCATACGTGCCCAGTAACGGAATTTGCCGTGGCTTCGCATTTAAATACGGCAAATTCCTGCTGCCACCACGTTTTCTTACGGCACTTTCGGT
>NZ_QUEL01000041.1:0-8103 GCF_003478145.1 Clostridium sp. AF29-8BH
TTGAAATATAAAGAATATTGTGTTTTTAACTGTAGTTCTAATAATAAGAAATATTACGATTATGTAGAAGAGAAAAAGATTCAACAAATTCTAAAAGAACAAAGATTTGAAGAACAGTTCTTGATTACAACAGCTTGTTTTGACGCTGGAATAAATATCATTGATAGGGATGTAAAACATATTGTGATTGATATTGTTGACATAGACTCATTGATTCAGTGCATGGGAAGAAAGCGGATTCAAGATGAGGATGATAAAGTTTACATCTACATAAAAGCAATCAGCAATCAGAGACTTGCTGGTTTGAAACGTAGTATGGAAGAAAAAGTTAAAATGGCTGACTTTTATATGCAAAATGGATATTCTGTTGAAAAACTGATTGACAAATATCCGATGCAAAATGATCCGAATAATATTTTATATGATGATCTGGTATACGATGAAGAGGGTAAAGTAATACCGGGATCATATACGAAAACGGTCAATGAACCTATGTATTTTAAGAAAAAAGAAGATATAGCGGACTATGCGATAATGCTTGAAGTATATAAAAAGTATGGATATTGTAAGTTTCTTGCACAGAAGTTGGGCTTTTATAATTATGATATAGGAAAGTATACATATAGAATGATTAATGAAGAGTATGGATTGGAAAACTATTTAGAAAAGATGGTTGCAGATGAAGTTGTTTTACTTCAACAAAAAGATAGATCTGAACTGATAAGTATGATTAATGCGAAGCAAGATGGAAAATTATTAAAGAAAGTTGCTACATTAAATCAAGTGCTAGAAGAGAGAGAATTGGACTATCGTATTAAGGAATTTGAAACAACACGATACATAGAAGATTCAGATGGAAATAAGAAAAAGAAGAAGTATAAGAATGCTTGGAAGATAGTTCGATTTTAATTTGATTTTTTTGACCCCCTTTTTTAAGCGTACTCTCTATTATAAGCTTCACGCTCAAAATGGGGGGTCAAAATTATAAAATGAATCGGAAAAATCCAAAAAGAGACAGATGATTTGTGTAGTGACGCAAGGAACGGAACGAATCATTATTGTGTCTGCGTCAGACACCCACTATTACAGAAGAAAGGAAATGACATGGACAGAAGCTACAGATTAAAGATGGAAGAGTTGTTGAGTACAAATGTTCTGACAAGGGAGTATTTATTAAATTGTGTTGCTAAAGATGAGAAGAAAATCAATGATATAGCTTATAAGAAGAAACAGTATGAATCATCAAAAGTAAATGTCTATAAGTCTAAATTTGATGAACTAATAGAGTATAGGAAACCTTTTATTGATGTTCTTATGTCAGAATATCGTATGTCACTGGATGACATTAAAACAGAATTACAGAATGTGAAAGAAAAGAATATTCCAACTAAAGAGGTATGCAATAGGATAAGAGAGATTATTATGAGTGGACATTATTTTATTGAGTAGTGGAAGAAGTGAGCTTACGCAATAATGATTTGTTCCACTTCGTTACACAAATCATGAGCATGAGTAAGAGTTTTGAGTTGACTTTTAGGAGAATGTATATAAGAGGAGGATAAGATTATGTCCTTAAAACAAGAATGTATTGACATGATAAATTTGATTGTAAGATCATCATATAATGAAGATGATAATTATTATGAACTGGGAACTAATGTCACAAGAAAAATATGTCAAAAGACAGGAGAAGATATTACTTACACGTGCTGTCATGGGTGTGAGTGTTATGACGAGAATTGTCAGCATCAGATTAACATAAATGTAGGTGTTTCGTTTTGGGATGGTGGAGATTGTGAACGCAATTATGTATTTGAAAATAGTCCGGTAAAATATAAAGGGATTCAATATATAAAAAATCGAAAACAGCTTATGGATGAAATGTTCGAACTGAAAAATGGACTGGAAGAACATAAAAATCTAATGGCTGATTTTGGAGAACGTTATGAAGAGTATTTGGAGTATGCAAAACAATTTGCAGAAGAAGTAAAGAAGAAATAGTCATGGAATGGATGCTTGATATTCAGCTTGGAAGAAGAAATCTATCTCTTATTCAGAGAATTGCTATAGCAGAGAAATATAGAAATATTTATGAGAAACAGGCAAAAGAGAATCAATTAAGTGGATTAAAGAATCAATCTAATTACGTTTTACCAAATTTGGTCAAACGTGACTCAATAGATACAACGAAAAAATTAGCAGAAGTTGCAGGTGTCAAAAGTAGTATCCGTGGATTTTCAGAAAAACAAGTTATAAAAGTCAAAAATTCAGATGTGCATAATATGCACTTCCGAAAATTGAATAATGCAGGTGAGAATTTCCTTACCGAAAGCGGTGTATATAAACTGATATTCAAAAGTAGAAAACCTGAAGCTGAAAGATTTTCTAATTGGGTAACAGATGAAGTTCTTCCTACCATTCGTAAACATGGTGCTTACATGACACAACAAACTTTAGAAAAGGCACTTACATCGCCAGATTTTTTGATTAAGCTTGCAACTCAGTTAAAATCTGAGCAAGAAGAGAGTATTTATTGAAAAAATTTAATCAAAAAGAGATTGCTGGTTAGCCATAAAAAGTGTTCTATATAGTGGGTTAAAATCACTCTCACGGGGAAATAAGCCTTTGTAAAAATCATCATGAGCAATTTATCCTATAAATCGTTTTGAGCGGTTTATGACGATTCTGGTGTGCTTTTTGTCTACGGATATACTATCTCAATAATGAAATGTTACCAAATTTAAAAGGAGAGGATCAATATTAAAATCAATTACACAGAAGAATTAAAACCAATTTATATATCAGCTATTGAAGCGAGTCAGTTATATATGTACACTTTGATGAAAGAACTGGGTACTGAAATCGAGTATGCAATCCGGGCAAAGAAAAAAAATGAAGAAGCCGAGGAAGATAAACAAACCGAGAAAGAAGATAATGTTGGACAAAACAAGAAAGACGAAGAAAAAGAAAAGTGGTATAAATTCGGAAAAGTAACACAGCGTCGGGCGGTAATCAATGATAGTCTGTTTCTTAGATTCATGAAGAAGAGGATCACCAGAACCAAGTTCGACAATTGTCATGACTTTATCGTGCTAAAGTTTAATTACAATGTGAAGTATAGAGTTGGGAAGGATGAACAATCAGAGACTAAGACAGCAAATGAATTACGTGCGTTATTTTATAAGAAAGGGTTCGAATTTTCTTATGATAAGACCAATAAAGCCGGAGAAGTAGTTGATAGTACCACCGTCAGATATAAGATGCTCATGCGTTCTCCGGGAAAAGCAAAGAACGGAGAGTGTATTTTCATTAGAGATAGCTTGTATGATACAGCAATAAAGTATCTGACGATGGGACTGTTTGGCGAAATGCAGAAGAAAGCATTGAAGAATCCCAATGCAGTATTTAACATTGTGGGACTGTCAGCATACCAGACCTTAACAACAGCTACAGCATATGGATATATTCAGATTCCGCTTGATAATATACTCATTCTGAAAGATATAGAAGTAGAGTCCGAGCCGATGGCAGCAGCCATTGTCAGTGCTACGGAGAAACCACCAGAGAAGAAAGACAATAAGGAAACAGGAGAACAGGGACAGGAGGAGAAGAAAGAAGAACCGAAGAAATACATTTGTTCGGTAGAGCATACAAAAGCTAGAATCAAAAATGTTCTGTGGGATGGCATGGGATTGATTGATGATGCAGAGTTTCCGGTCGGTATGGATGGATTCATTTACTGTCGGTCGCATTTCTTCAAGTCCTGCTTATTCAGAGGTCAGTTGCAGAGGTTCTTTAAAGATTACTGCAAGGAGCATGGACTTGATTACAGTACATATGCTGTAAAGGATATGTTTGGTAATGAACGGCGGCTGTGTGATGTTAAAGTGATTGTCACGGATAAATCGCTCAAATGGTTGAAGTTTATTGATTTGATGGGTGGAACAAAAGAAAAGGCATATAAGAAGTATGCTAAGATCATGAAAGACAATGATTATTATTTCTCCATCGTTAAGACAGCACATCATAGCAGATGGGGAGATATGCAGTTGACAACTTATCAGATGAATAATTCCCTACCATGTACAGATACAGAGGTGTTGGAGCGGATTGTGCAACCGTCTGTTGATTTTTATTATTCGCTGAAGAATGATAAAAAGTATCTGGAATATCTGAAAGCAAAAAGTTCCAACTTCAATATCAATGAACTTCTGATTGAACTTGTCAAAAGGGATTATCGGTTCGTATATAGTAATCTGTATAAGAAAAAGAAAGACAGGGATTGTACAGATTTGAAGTCAGAACTCCGACAGGGGAGATTATATCAATCGGGAGATAATCTGACGATTATGGACAATCCGGTTGCTTTATTGAGATATGCGGTTGGTGATCCAGAACCATTGAAAGAGGGATGCTTCAGCATTGTAGAAGATGGCGTACAGTGTTACACAACCAGATTCAAGGATGGAGCAAGTCTGGCGGCGTTTCGTAGTCCTCATAATGCACCAAATAACATTATTCATCTGTGGAACACATATTCTAAACCATTGCAGAAGTATTTTCCTAACATCGGAGATAACGTGATTGTGTTTAATGCCATTGGAACTGATACACAACCAAGACTGTCTGGACACGATGTAGATTCTGACTTTGTTCTGGTTACGGATCAGCCGGATATAGCGGCGTTATCAGCAAAGGCGTATAAGGAATATCCAACTATCATCAATACGGTTGAAGAGGTAACAGAGACAGGAGACGGAAAGACAGCATATCATTTGAAGATGGAAGATTATGCCAGAATGGACAATAAGATTTCAGCGGCACAGGCTTCTATTGGAATCTCAACTGATATTGCACAGTTGGCGTTGAGTTATTATTTTGAGAATGGAACGAAGGATGAAAATAAGTCCAAGGAACTAAAAGATAACATCATCATTTTGTCAGTGTTGGGTCAGATTAGTATCGATCTGGCGAAGAAGGAGTTCATTATCAATGTGAAGAATGAAATTCAGCGTATCAAATGGTTGGACTGTATGAGACGTGATAAGGATAAAACGGATAATAAGAACACCAATAATAGCATTGAAAAGAATAATGAAGGGAATAATGCTAAGAAAAATAATGCTGATGAGAACAAGCCAGACGAGAATAAACCCGATAAAGAAAAAGTAATAAAGTACCCGATATTCTATGCTGAAACCAAGAAAGAACGGAATAATAAAAAGTTCAAGCTAGAAGAAGTTGGATTTATAAATTGTCCTATGGATATTATGGCAAAACTCATTGATGAGAAAACAAAGTCATATAAGCCTAGAACCAATGTTATTCCTATTTATCGTTTAACAACAAATGAGGTTAAAAATGCTACTCCAAAGAATCGGTATAGAGCGGATAAATTTGTTGAGTGTGCTAAACAATACAAAGAAGATATAACAAATCTAAATAATAATATAGAAGATAAGGATAGCAAAAATTATTCCCGTCAGAGACAATATCTTGAAGATAAGTTTATGAATGATGCCACAAAGGGATTGGATCAAGAGCAAATTTATTATCTGGTAAAATTATCTTTGGGTAGAGAGTATTCAGCTATTAGAAATATAACGCTGTTATTCCTTTATCGGAGATATAAAGATGAGTTGTTAAATTGCTTTATAAAAAAAATAGAACAAAAATAACAATTAAAAATTTTATTTTATATATAAATTTTATAGAGGAATATAGTTAAATGAAAATTCCCTTATGAAGAAGATTGAAGTATATCTGAACAGAACGTAAGCTAAGTTGGATATACTTTTTATCATATTCCGCCGTGGGTAGTGCTTCAAACACGCTATCTACGGTGTACATCGAGCTTAATATGCTTTTCCCATGATGATAAATCGTGGTCTGGTATAGCCATGCTGTTACACCTCACTATATAATGTTGCAAATCCAAAACCATAATAGCAGAAGTATACCTTTTTTATATAAAAATTTATATAGAATATTTTTTAACAAGATAATAAATAAAATAAATTTAGGGAGAGATATTTTATGACACAGGAAGAATTAAGAGAATTATATAAAGAGCGTTTACAGCGCGAAAAGCAAGGTTGGATTGCCAAGCAAACCAATATCAACCAGAATATTTTATCACAGTTTAAGAATGGTAGAATGAACTTATACCCACATCTATTTGAAAAACTGGAAGCATATCTTATTCAGAATCAGTAATTCCGGCGTATCGCCATTAAATCCATAGAAAAGCATTGGGAATATTGAGAAATTTGAGAGTATAGGATAATAACCTATTTATCGAGTGGGTTATCGGGCGGATCATTAGAGAGATTCAAGAAAAAGCATTGAGAATAAAGGATATCTGGCTAGTTCTTGAATTTCTTTTGTTCAAAAATGAATTAGTTTATATAAAAAATGAACAAAAGAAAAATCCTTGTATTATATGGAGATTTGAAGGGTTTCGTGAATCTGATGGATATTGACAAGAATTTAACAGAATTATGAAAACCACTGATAGGAAAATACTAATGATTTCAAGGGGAATTTACTGGTTTTGTTTGAAAGCCGGTATATTTTTTTAACCTTAAAATCCTTTGTCGGGACAAGGATAAATGATGCTTTAGCTAGCTAAAGTATTATCGAAATAGGTGGATGGTTACACTGTATACATAGTTATACACATAATAATTCTACCATACACACGCCACTCAATACAAGATGGTAACACTGTAACCAAACGATAACACGGTAACATATTGTAACACTGTAACCATATAACTGCATATCACACATAATACGATATAACATCACACATCATCTATCCAACAAATTATATGAATTACACTTATAACACGTGACATATATATAACTAATAATTATAAATGTGCGACAAAGCAATTATTTCCTAGAATATCCGGTATATACCTTTCTATACACCATTTATATATCCTGTATACGTTCGGTATATCTTATTTATATTTCCGGCATACACCCACAATATCTCCCATGTACAATAATCTTTAAAATCAATAATCTTCTTTTCCTTCCCACACACTTTACATACCCTAGTCTTAATTTCCCTATAAGCAGTACCTACAGGAACTTCGCCAGTATTAACCTTTTGCTTGAGTTCTTCATTATCTGTTTTCATGATGGCTTGATACCTGGCTACTGTACCAGTACCGACACCAGACATTTTTGCTAACTGTTCACGGGTATTGGTCGATCGATTACGCTCTGAATTTCCAATTGCGTCCACGTGGACGCATATGGGATTAGCGCGATTTTTATTTGATTCTGATACAGCTTTTGAGACTTTCTGTTTATTTTCTAGCTCAATCTCTTCCATAATCATCTGATTAGCATGAAGTGATTCACCTGCTGTCAGATTACGTCTCGCTTTCTGATGAGAGAGCATCCACTGCATGATATCAGCTCTAGTGCAGTCCTCGTGACCGCTTGTGGGTACGATGATTTTCTTTACCTATCCCGTCGATTTGACGGGGCAGAGTTATAAAAGTTTGCAAAGATAAACTTAAAATATTTATTTGCTAGATATAGATTTTTGATAAATATTGTGTTATACTGCCCGTATTAAATTCAAATGAGGGGGAGAGTAGTATGGCAGAGAAAAATGGTTTTGAAGTGTTATGCGATAATTTGGAGAATGATCCGAATAAACCATATGGAAATAAAGTGGAATATATTAAAAATAAATTGAGAAGAAAAACATTAAATGAGCTTATTGAAATAAAAGCAGAAGCAATAGAAGATGATGTTTGGGCGTTTTCTTCAAATGAAATCGCATTAAGCTCTTTTTTTATGTCAGGAATAACATTGGCAGTAACTTTATTAATACGCTTATCCGATGAAGAGTTAGGATGGGCAGGTTTGCTTTTAGTTGCATTGTGGATTGGATTTTTAGTGTATATAGGTGTAAATGCTAAAAAACGAGGTTGTAAAAATAGAAAATTTGACTCTGTAAAAATTTGGCGTAAATATATTCTTGAAATTATAGATGATATAATTCAAGAAAAGAAAATATGACACTATCAAATGAAACAGGAGATCAAAATATATACATAGTAAAAGTTGAAAAAATAG
>NZ_QUEL01000042.1:0-6804 GCF_003478145.1 Clostridium sp. AF29-8BH
AGGTAGGCACTTTTGGAACCGAAAGTGCCGTAAGAAAACGTGGTGGCAGCAGGAATTTGCCGTATTTAAATGCGAAGCCACGGCAAATTCCGTTACTGGGCACGTATGCGTGAACAGTAACCTTATATAACTTGCGAAAGAGGATAAGAAAAGGGATGTGAAAAAGGTTTGAGGGGGGAGGTTTGAGTTGTTAAAAATAAACATGGGGGCTCATAAAGGGCGTCGCTGCCGGAATGGTACCATTTTGGGAATATCACTGATATTGATATTTTCATCCGGTAGAATGGCGCTGGCAGCTGAAAATGCAGTGAAACAGGCAGAAACAGCTGTCATAGTCGGCTACAGCGTCTCATTTATAGATGCTGAGAATGCAAATCATCTTATATTTCATACGCAAACGGGCAAAGTTTTGGAAGGAACTTCCCTGAATGTATCTTTCCCAGAGCAAATCATAGGGAGCGACGGGCATATCTGGAAATCAGCGGTACAGTCACCGCAAATATTTGAACTGTATGGAACAGGAACTGAAAAAATTTATATCAAATATGAAAGAGGCGGCAAGGTCCCAGAAATGGGAGCAGAGGAGGATGCCGCCATGCTGGCGCTTCGGAAACGCCTGGAACGATGGAAACAGAGGGCATGGGAGGCAGAGTGCGCCATATTTGGGCGCGAGGATGCGGCGGTATCGGGCAGCGATTCCGGTCTGACCGTTCAAAATCAGTCGGAAAATGATGCCAGGATCCGGAATCTGGTATCTGCGATCGGGGATGCAGCGTGGCATGAATTTTATCTGATTGGTCAGGATTTTACACCATCGGCAAAAACAATCGGGGTGGAATACGACGCGGTTTATTCTGAGGTGGAAGAGGATTCCTTTTCGGTGGATGGAAAGGAATATATCATCACGCGCATCCGGGTGCGGAGAAACTGGGATGACCGTACTTGTACGCATCAGTGGAGCCAATGGGAGTGGGAGGAAAATGATTGCTTAAAGAATGGGCGGGCAGTGTATGTCTGCGGACGATGTCAGAAAGAAAAGATAGAGCGCCTTCCGGCGCTGGGGCACCTGGATGAAAACGGGGATCAAATCTGTGACCGCTGTGGAAGCGTGGATTGGAGTGAAAGTGAAATGCCCGAAAAAGTGATCTGGAAGGAGGGCGATGTCCAGCTGCGCGAGGTGGGCGGAGAGATTTTGTCATTTACCTGTATCGACGACGATTACCATGACTGGCAGAATGAACACCGGAAAGCAGCGCTGTTTCTCTGTGACCGCGTGATCCGGGCGGATGTGGACACGGCACCGGGAAAAAAGATGAAGATTTTCTCGTTTGGCAAAGACAATAATTATAAAACTTCGCAGGTGCGCGCATGGCTGCAGAAAAACAGTCAGAACAGCAGTTTCTGTCTGGAACCGATCCATACGGGAATCCAGACCGCGTACACGGGAAGCACGGCGGCTGGTGCATTTTCGCAGACGTCCGGGCGGGAACTGGTGCGTCAGGATATTGGTTTTCAGTTTATGAACGACCAGCTTTTCTGCCTGTCATTGGAAGAGGCACTTGCGTACCGGGAATATCTATGGCGGTTTGATTCCGGGGATGATAACCCACAAAGTCAGATCAGTACCTATTCACAGGGATATTATCTGCGGACGCCTTTTTATTTGCAGGATGAAAACGGGAAATTCATTTATAATCAGCAGATTTATGGCGTTGATCTGGTAAATGGCTGTCTGCGTCCGGTGAGGACGGACAGTGAGACATATGGAGTACGTCCGGCATTTGCACTGTCACAGATGTAAAAAAGAATACTTGTTGAGCTTGGAAAGCGGGAGTGAAGCTGTTTGGCAGTTTGATTAGGAGAAAAGATTGGACAAGGGGAAATCAATCTAATGTTTGGGGAAAGAGGGGAACGTGTATGGGGAAAAAGAAGATGAAAAAAGTGATTCCATTTGCGGTGATGACGACGATGCTTTTGTCGGCGACGCTGCCGGCGTTTGCGGCGAGCGGGTTTGTGTTTGAGGATTGGGATTTGGGGATTGTTTCGGAAAGAAAGGAAGCAACGGTGTACAAGGGGTACAAACAAGATTAAAAAGAAAAGATAGATTTGAAAGTAAGTAGAGTGGGATAATCCAGAAGTTAGAGCTTAGATTTTCCACTCTACTTGAACGTGGTCGCTAGTTGCGCTGATTGAAATAATCAGGCCGTCAACGGCTTTCCTTTTGTCGTCAAATTCAATGCTGTCCCAATGGTCGAGGTAATAAGAGAGTTCCTGCTCCTTTTGGGGTGACATTGTTTCAATGGACATTTCCGCAATCTCCTTTGAAATGGTCTGGCGGCGAGTGTCCAGTTCTTCAATTTTTTTGTTAGCATAGGCAAGAAGTGTTGCGTTGGCTCCGGTTAGCGTATCAAGTAGTTTTTCAATCTCGGCTTCAACTTGCGCCAGTTCAATTTGATGGGCGGTCAGTTTGGGATTGACTTTTTCCTCCCGGCTATGGCGGACTTGAAAATTTTTAAATCTCGCCCGCATAGCACTGAAAATAAATTCCTCAAATTCAGATTTACGGATTTTACCACAGCCCGGGCAGCCTTTATTTTCAGTCCGTTTACTACAGCGAAAATAGCCTTCGCTGTTCGGAACGTGTGTTGCCTTTAAGGCATATCCGCAACACCCGCATTTAACTTTTCCGGCAAGCCATGTATTTTTCGGCTTACGTCCTTGTTGAAAACGCTTATTTGTCATTAGCTTCTTCCTGCATTTCAGCCATACATCAGACGGTATGAGCGCTTCATGTGGAGCGATTACAAGTATCTGGTCTTTCAGGCTCCTGTCTTTATCCTCCTTCACGTCCCGGCCCTGATAGAGATAACAGCCATTGGTTCCGGCAAAATCGGAAGCGTCATTGACAATAGCCGCCCCCTGGCTTTTAAAAAATTCGTAGAGTTCTAAATCTGCTTGTGCGTAAACAGGATTTCTTAAAAGCTGTGAAATAAAGGTACGGAATAGCGATTTACCGTAAACTTTGATGTTCTGTTCCTCAAAGTACCGTGTAATGTCACCAAAAGACGTTTCCGGCTCGGAATACATTTCAAACATGAGCTTTACATATTGGGAAGTTTCGGGGTCTGCCACCATCTTTTTTGTGCGGATACCTTCAACCACTGTCGGCTCCAACTGATAACCATAGGGGGCCTGTCCGCTCATGTGAAAACCTTTCAGGCACCGGGAGTAGTAAGCGTCCGTGACGCGTTTCTGGATTGTCTCACGTTCAAGCTGTGCGAATACGATACAAATATTCAGCATGGCCCGCCCCATTGGGGTTGAGGTGTCGAACTTTTCTGTGGACGAAACAAACTCCACGTCATATTCCTGGAACAGCTCCATCATGTTTGCAAAGTCCAGAATGGAACGGCTGATTCTGTCCAGCTTATAAACGATTACCCGCCGCACCCGGCCCTTTCGGATTTCTCCTAACAGCTTTTGAAACTCCGGCCTGTCCGTATTCTTCCCGGAATAGCCTTTATCCTTGAATACTTTACAGCTTCCGCCTTTCAGCTCATACTTACAAAAATCAATCTGGCTTTCAATGCTGATACTGTCCTTACGGTCTACCGACTGTCTCGCGTATATACAATCTTCTCTGATAATGTCCATATTGGGCTCCTTCCGTATGGAATGGAGCTACCAACCTTACAATTATATTATACCATAGGCAGCCCCGGACAACAATGTTGCGGTTGATTAGTAAAATCTGTCCGTGTATTTACTGAACACATCATATAAGTGATTTTCGATTTCTCTTTTTCGCTTGTTCTTTTCATCCGGGGATAGTACCGGAATTAGATTTTCCAATACGATAAGTTTCCCTTGAAAATATACGGATTGTTTTTCGCTTTGGTATGTAACAGATTGAACCATCGAAAACCTCCACTTTTCAGTACGGATGAACAGCGGCCAGCTTCCCTCTTGTCTGCTGGGGAAACCTAAAAAAGCGGCTCCCTGGAAGGAACTGCCCTTTGAGCTTTCCCCAGCCTCGGGCCACGTTGGCCCGAAGCTAATAATCGCCGTTATAATATTTCTGTTCAGCCTCGTTGAGTGTGTATAAGTCAAACACTCCATAAAGCTGATTTACTACACGGCTAATATCTTTATGGGTGAATCCACAGTCCTGCATGGCCATAATCACATAGCCCCGGCAGGCGTCATTACTCCATATATTCAGCGTTAATTCTGGACTAGATATATTTTCCTTCATAAAATTCTCCTGTTCATAGAAAAATATGGGGCCCAGCCAGAACGGTTGCCCTATCATCAGACAGTAATAGAGGAAGGGCCCCACAGGTTAGAAAGTTTTTTCAGATAGACCGGACGGACAGTTGGCTTTTTGTCCCATAGCATTTCAGCTCTCCCCATTCTGATGGCAAGGCGATCTCATTACCTGCGACGGCTCACGGTTCGCAACACCGCTGCACGCTCGGATTGTGACTAATCGCAAGTATCCGGGTTTTGTGTTTTGTCCGGCAGACCTGCCACAGTCTGCCTACGGCATGGGCCTGGTCGCTCTCTCTAGTGTAAAAATAGAGGTCATGGCGGGCCTGTCACTGGACACAAGCACCCTTCGTATCCGTCTATCTTTTATTCAGTTTTCAATCTGCGTGAGGCGTGTCCCGCTTCGGGCCAATGTGGCCCGAGGCTTTGACTGCCTCTCATAAGCCATTTCATTTTTGAGGCGAAATCGGTACACCTTATAAAAATTTTTTTAAAATTTTTTCCAAGTTCCGAAGGCCGCGCTCAATGGCGAGCCGCACGACCTTTTCATCCACACCCTCGGCCCGGGCAATGTCTTGTTTCGTCAAGCCGAGAATGAAATGAGCGTAAATGCGCTTTGCCTGTTTGTCGGGCAGTCGTGAGATGGCGGTATAGAGTTCTTGTATCGTCACTTTACGCTCATACAGTTCATAGGGAGAGAACGCAACGAAAAGCGCCTCATGCTCAATTCCATCATTCCGATCCAGGGAGTAATAGGCTTTGTGCCGGTATGTACGCAGACGGTAAGCGGCTTCCTTCCGGTCAAACTCCTTGAACATTTCAACAACATCTTCTGGTACTTCCATAAAGTAGTCTGACGTATAAAAAGGGTAATAGTCCCGTAAATTTATAATAGCCATATTGAACCTCCGCTTTGTTTTGTGATGGATGGACAACAAAACAGAAGCGGCGGGGAGCGTATATGTAGGCTGAAATTTCTGAAATTTTCAAAAAATAACAGTGAAAAATCTATAAAATAGTAAAGATGGCTACTCGTTCTAAAAAAGCCTCGACAGCTTATCTCAAGACTGGCTCTGTTTCGATAGCAAATCCTGAAATAAGGTGTCGAACATAAAAAAAGCTCAAACAAATAACAGCTTGTTTGAGCCTTAAAAAAGTTTAAATTGGAATAAAACTCCTCCCATCTAGGAGGAGGTAAAGCAAAAGGGGCGTTGCTTCATCTATTTTTTCTCAATAATCTAACTCATGTTATTAGCAACCTCCGCGTAAAAATCTCGTAGTTCTTTTATTATCATATAATGTATTTTTTGCAAAATTTGTCGTAGATAGGAGGCAAAAATAAAAAATAGAGTAGAGGATATGTTAATGGTTAACGTACCTCTACTCTATCTAATTGTTACTAAAAATTTTCTTTTAAAAAGGTTGTTACAAAACAGACTCAATTTACTATATATAGTATATGTCAATTATTAAATCTACCATATACAGAACATTACTTTTCTCTTTGCAACAACCCTTTTAAATTGTATAATTGCTTTCACTTAATCAGCATTATTTTTTATCTGATTGAATAGCCATCCTATAATTCGAGCTATACAGTATAAAACACCAAGTCCAAGGACGGAGCATACAACTAGAAAAAATATAGACATTGCCGACATATTTACATCAACACCTTTTTGAATAGGACTCTACTTATATTATTCTTAATTTAATACGGTAGAAACTTCTCCATTAAAAACTTCCGTTCTTAAAGCGAAAGAAAGTGTTCCTACTCCGCCGACTACATTTGCTCTCATAGAGCCAGTCACTTCGGCCGCTTTGCTTGAGGTAGATGTTGCACGGCCAATGGCTAAACTTTCATCTTCAACCGTTCCGCCAACACAGTAGGTATTTAAATCACGTGCATTAGAAATTTTCCACTGGCTACCACTCTTTGATAAGTCAAATCTGTAATCCATACCTGCGACACCCCAAAATGCATCCGATTTCCACGTTCCTTCAGTAGCAGGATCACGAGTTAAAGGAGGCGTATAGCTAAGTGTCACTGTTACCGGCTGACCGTCCTTCTCGAAATGTAATGTTTCCGAATAGGGCTGGCTTTCGTCAAAATTATTCAGATCGACACTGAATGTTTGTCTCTGTTCTGGAGAATCAGCAGCAAGAGCACTAAATGCGCTACCAACTACCATGAGACTCAGCGCTACCAACAGACCCAATGCCTTTTTCAAACCTTTCTTCATAAATGACCTCCTTGAGACTTTACCATAGTAACAAACTCAGATTTTTTAGCGCCCACCATTATGTAAGGCACTATTCTCTCAAATTCTCCTCCTCTATAGCCCCAATGGTATCCCTCCCTTTACTAATCGGTTATGAGCTTTTTATAACTAACTGTAGTATACCACAGAATCCCTATATATGCAATATAATCTAAAAATGGTAAATAAAACTTAATAAATTGTTAATTATCAACATATATCGTATATTTTTCTGATATAAAAACCGGGTATTCAAGTTTTGTGTTTTGATGTT
>NZ_QUEL01000043.1:0-6350 GCF_003478145.1 Clostridium sp. AF29-8BH
GCATACGTGCCCAGTAACGGAATTTGCCGTGGCTTCGCATTTAAATACGGCAAATTCCTGCTGCCACCACGTTTTCTTACGGCACTTTCGGTTCCAAAAGTGCCTACCTGTGAACAGTAACCCGATTTTGCCGATGATAAAGAAAAATTCGAAAATAGGGTTGACAACTTAAAAACATAGTGGTAAACTATGAAAAAATTAAATACGACACTACAAAGTCAATGAACAAAACGAGTACATACAGAGGTACATCACAGAGAGCCGGGCTTGGTGGAAACCGGTATGAAGGGCTGTATGGAATGGATTTGGGAGATGCGAGGTGAAAGAGTGATTCGAGTAGCTGCAGCCGTAGCTCTGCGTTAAAGAGTAGGGTATCGAGAGCATATCTGATTTCGCATTATCAATCACGTCTATGTTTTCCGTACCGTAGAATGAGTCAGACTGGATGGCAGATATTTTCCATTGTGTGAGAATATCTGCTTTTTATATATAAAGTTTGAAGGTCTGAGAACAGGGGTGGCACCACGATATTTGTTTATTCGTCCCCGGCGCAGGAGTTTGTCTGCGCCGGGGATTTTATATTTCGTTGGGAATCAAAATCAGCAAGAGCCAGGATGGCGGAAAGGGAGAGTATTATGAGAAAAATGAATGGATTTGGAATGATGGCAAAAAGAGGCACAGCAGCAGCGATGGCAGCGGCAATGGCATTGACGATGGCAGGCTGTGGCGGCTCGAATGCGGCAGAGACGACAGCAGCGGCTGATTCTGAGGCGGCTTCTGAAAATGGAGATGCATCGGAGGCAGCAGCCAGCGAGGCAAAGGGCGATATCAAGGTTGGCGTGATCCAGATGATTGATAACGGTGCATTTGCAGATATGCGCGATGGTTTCTCGGAGGAGCTGACTGAAAAATATACAGGTGGTAAAGTCGATATTGTTTACAAAAATGCACAGGGCGATGCGGCAGCGCTGAATACCATCTGCCAGGAGATGGCAGACAGCGGTGTTGACCTGATTGCAACGATTGCGACTCCGGCGACCCAGGCGATGGTAAACCTGGAGACGGATATTCCGGTATTTTTTATCGCTGTTTCCAATCCGGTCGGCGCGGGTGTCATTACCGATATGGAAAAGCCGGATAAGAATGCAACCGGTACTTCCAATGCGATTCCGGTTGAGGATATTTTCGCACTGAGCGATAAGCTGACACCAGATTGTAAGACCTACGGAATGTTGTATAATACAAGCGAGATCAATTCCGTCAGCACCGTGGAGAATGCAAAAAAATATTTAGACGATCAGGGACTTTCCTATAAAGAGGCGGTTGTTACGAACTCATCTGAAGTACAGCAGGCGGCACAGTCTTTAGCGGGCGAGGTTGACGCGATTTTCGTACCGAATGACAGTGTCATCCAGAGTGCAATGCCGATGGTAACGGAAGTGGCAAGAGATGCGAAGATTCCGGTATATGGAAGCTCCGCTGTTATGGTTGATTCCGGTGCATTTGCAACGATTGCGATCAGCGATACCGAGATCGGCGCACAGACCGCAGATATGGCACTGGAATACTTAAACGGAACTGCGATGGAGGATATTGCAGCTGTTGTGGTACCGGCTTCCAATATGGTAATCAATCAGGATACAGCCGATGCACTGGAAATCACATTCTCGGATGAGGTGCAGAACGAAGCAACCTTTGTAAAGGATGCGGAGTAAGATATATAGCAGTCTGGCTGGTACACACATTCATTGATTGTGGAAATTTGCGGAGTAATTACAAACGAACTTGAAAATAGGAGGAAGCACACATGACACTGGTGATCGGATCCCTGCAGTTGGGATTTTTATATGGAATACTGGCGCTTGGAATATACGTCACATTCCGCATTTTAAATATTCCGGATCTGACGGCGGAGGGGAGTTTTACGCTGGGACTGGCAGCCTCGGCAGTCTGCACGCTGGCGGGGCATCCGGTTGCCGGGATTGTGGCAGCAGCTGTGGCCGGGGCGCTGGCTGGCTGTGTGACAGGCGTACTCCAGACGAAGATGGGGATTCATGCGGTATTAGCTGGCATCCTCACAATGTGCGGGCTTTACACCATCAACCTGATTGTGATGGGAAGCAGCCCGAATATTTCCCTCATTAATGTTCCGACCGTATTTAAAGCGGCAGAAAGCCTGGGACTTTCAAAAGAGGCGGCAAGACTCGTGATTGCGATCGCGGCAGCAGCAGTCTGCCTGGTGCTGCTGATTCTTTTCTTCCGGACGCATCTGGGACTCTGCATCCGGGCGACGGGCGATAATGAGGCGATGGTGAGCGCGTCCTCCATCAATGTAGACGCGATGAAAATCACGGCGCTGGCATTCAGCAATGCACTGGTAGCGGTCAGCGGCGGTCTGATTGCCCAGTATCAGGGATTTGCGGATGTAAACTCCGGTTCCGGTATGCTGGTCGTAGGCCTGGCATCGGTCATCATTGGCGAAGTGATTGTTGGAAAAAGAGGTCTGGAAATCGGATTTTTTTCCTCGATTTTCGGTTCGATCATCTACCGTTATATCATCGCAGCGGCAACCAAGAGCCAGATTTTTCCGGCATATGCGTTAAAACTGGTATCAGCGTGCATCGTAGCGGCGGCGCTGGCGCTTCCGGCGATCCGTTATCAGATGGGACTTTCAAAGATGAAACGGACGAGAAAAAAAGATATGTGTGAACAATAACCTGGAAAGCAGTTACAAACAGGGGTAAAAGATGGAGATGTACTATGTTAGATGTAAAACAGGCAACCAAAGTATTTTCCGCTGGTACGGCGAGCGAGCACCACGCTTTGAACGGACTGGACCTGCATCTGGATGATGGGGAGTTCGTGACGATCATCGGTTCCAACGGAGCGGGAAAATCGACGCTTTTTAATGCGATCTGCGGCAATTACTGGCTGGATCAGGGACAGATTCTCCTGGATGGTCAGGATATCACTTTTCTGTCGGAGCACCGCAGGGCGCGCCAGATCGGGCGCGTGTTCCAGGATCCGATGAAAGGAACGGCGCCGCATCTGACGATCGAGGAAAATCTGGCGCTGGCATATACCCGGAAGGATCGGAAGCCATTTCGAAGTGCGGTCCGCAAACAGGAAAAGGATCTATTTCGGACAGAGCTTGAGAAGTACCATATGGATCTGGAAAACCGTATGAAGACGAAGGTAGGGCTTCTGTCAGGTGGTCAGAGACAGGTTGTGACGCTTCTCATGTGTACGCTTGTCATGCCAAAGCTCCTTCTTCTGGATGAGCACACAGCGGCGCTTGACCCGGCGACGGCGGATAAGGTCATGGAGATCACGCGGTCGATTGTGTCGGAAAACCACCTGACGACGCTGATGATCACCCACAATCTGTCGCAGGCGCTCACGACCGGAAATCGGACGATCATGCTCGATGAAGGTCGGATCATCCTGGATCTGGGCGGTGAGGAGAGAGCGAAAATGGGGGTGAATGACCTTTTAGACTGCTATGCGGAGAAAAAGAAGAAGGCATTTGATAATGACCGGATGATGCTGGCGTAGAAGATAAAACGAAATGGGGATGTAAAAAAATTCGATTGAGTTTTTACATCCCCATTTCGTTTAGGGACTTATTTCACAGCCCCTTAAATTTTTCTTAGAATACATCTAAATCCTGTCCATTTACAACGGCACCTTCATATCCGGCATCACGGATTTCCTGCAAAATGGCGGTGTTTCTGCGCGCCATCTCAGCCTCGACATCGCGGGTGTTGTCCTGGATTTCCATGTGATAGATACGGTGGTAGGTAACCAGAAGTCGCGGGTGCGCTTTGGCGGCAATCTTTGCCAGATCAACGCTGAGAGTGTGAACTTCCTGGTGGTATTTCTGCCATTTGGGCCCTCTGGCGGAGAGTCCGGCGGTGTACTCGACCTCATGGAGGAGAATATCGCAGCCTTCCGCTTTCTGCGCCACGATCTCAAGCGGAGCCGTGTCACCGCTGATCACGATCACCTTATCCGGCGTTGTAAACTTAAATCCGTAGCTTTCAAGCGTACCGTGGCTGACTGGAAATGCCTCAACCGTCACGCGGTCATCCTGATAAATGATACCAGGCTGGATATCGGTAGTTTCGACTTTGTAGCCATTTTCGTTGGCTTTTTCAAAGCCGTGGATACGGAAGTCGATGTCCGTCTCATATGCTTTTAAAATATGTTCGGTCATGTTCTGGATGCCTTTTGGACCGAATACTTTCAGCGGCTTCGGGCGTTCCAGCACCCACGGGGTAAAAATGAGATCCGGATAGCCGGTCGTGTGGTCGGTGTGCAGATGTGTGCAGAATGCGATCATCAGCCGGTCCGGGCGCAGGGCATCAATTCCCTGTTGGTATGCTTTCGCCGCCTGACGGACAACGCCAGGACCAAAATCTACAAGATAAGCGCGGTCGCCTACGACAACTGCGGAAGAAGGACCGCTGGCATTCGGGCAGGCATTCGGGGTACCGGTTCCGAGAAGTACAAGCTTTGTTTCCATCATAAATATTCATCTCCTAAATTCATATGTAATATATTTTGCGCGAAATCATGAAAAAAGTTCGGGCAAATTAGATGTGTTCAGCCTTTGCACAGGTAAACACTGTGTCAAAGGCTGCATATATGTTTCGATCATTTTGTTTTCATCAAGTGAAAGGTTTAATTTTGAGCGTCGTCTGTATGCCGGATGGAGATTCCCGTAAATCCATAGAAAATACTGAACAAAGGAGTTAAGTACAGTAAGAACAGGTATGGGAAAAATACTGACCAGGCAACGCCGAGGGTTCCAGACATGTATACACAGTAACCGTGCCACGGAATCATCGGACCGGATAAAGTACCTGCGTCCTCAAGGGTACGGGAAAGGATTTCCGGTGCGATTTTTCTGGATTTGAACAGCGGTTTCATCATATTTCCAGTCAGGACGTGGGACATCGGCTGGGAACAGCTGATTAAGCTGGTTACATAGCCGACTAAAAGGCTTGCTGCAATCAGGCTGCCATCGCTGTTGATGTGATTTACGATGGCGTTTAAGAGATTGCCGAGAACGCCGAGGCGATCCAGCATACCGCCCATACCAACTGCAAAGCAGATGATTGCCACATACTGAAGCATGCTGCTCATACCGCCGCGGTTTAAGATGGTCTGTAAAATACCTTCCTCAATGCTGGTACTGTATCCGTTGTAAGCAACACGGATGATACTCTGCAGAGTTGCGCCCTGATAGAAGAAAGAGACAGCTCCGGCGCAGATGGCGGAAAGACCAAGGGAGACAACCGCGTTTACTTTGCATAAAAGCAGAATAATGATTGCGATGGCTGGCAGCAGAGTGATGAAGCCAAGTTTAAACTCACCCTGCAGGGCATCGATGTATGTCAGAAGATTTCCAGTTTCATAGTTCCCTGAAGTCTGGCTGATGCCAAGAATTACAAAGAGAACCAGGCTGATGACAAAGGTCGGAAGCGTGGTCCAGAGCATGGAACGCACGTGGTCGTTTAATTTAGAGCCAGCAACCGCTGGAGCCAGGTTGGTTGTGTCGGAAAGCGGGCTTAATTTGTCACCGAACATCGCGCCGCAGATGACAGCACCTGCCACCATGCCAGGATGGATGCCCATCGCGTTGCCGATTGCCATCATGGCAACACCGGCACTGCCGACGGAACCGTAGGAGGTTCCGGTCACAAGGCTTAATACGGCACAGAAAATCAGGGTCAGAGGCAGCAGCCAGGTCGGGTTGATCAGTTTTAAACCGCCGACAATGATGGTTGCAATCGTGCCGCTTTGCAGCCAGGTACCGATCATGACGCCGATTGCCATGAGCAGGCACAGGGTAGGAACGACAACCCGGATCGCGTCGTAAGCGCCGTTTACAACATGCTCATAATTTATGCGTAATACCTTACAAAACAGATAGATGATGATCCAGCTCATAAATAGTCCAATCATCGGTCCGCCCGTTTTCAGCCGGATGCAGACTGCAACCGCTCCGATGATCAGGAGCAGAAGCAGAAGCGACTGAGGCATGTTTAATTTTTTGTCTTCGCTCATAACATAGTTCCTCCCTAATGTGAAAGTCGTGCTTTTTTGAATTTAATGCGTTGAGGTTTAACGCGTTAAATTGTAAATTTATTTTCATTATACAGAATAATTCCGAAAAAATCAACCGTAGGAATAATATTTATTTGGCTCAAGGGGAGAGTATCACGGGTAGGCACTTTTGGAACCGAAAGTGCCGTAAGAAAACGTGGTGGCAGCAGGAATTTGCCGTATTTAAATGCGAAGCCACGGCAAATTCCGTTACTGGGCACGTATGCGTGAACAGTAAC
>NZ_QUEL01000044.1:0-5294 GCF_003478145.1 Clostridium sp. AF29-8BH
ATATAAACCACTCATGAAGCAGTTGGTAATAAAAGATATTAAATTGAAATACCGGAGAAGTTTTCTGGGATATATATGGAGCATTCTGAATCCATTAATGATCATGATTATTATGGTAATTGTGTTTCGACAAATGTTTCGCTTTAATATTGAAAACTATCCGGTATATTTGATTATTGGTTCTACATTGTTTAGTTTTATGTCAGATGCAACCAGTCAGGCCATGTGGTCAATTATAGGAAATAGTGCATTGCTAAAAAAGACATATGTACCTAAATATATATTTGCAATATCCAAAATAACAAGCAGTTTCGTAAATACTTTATTTTCTCTTGGAGCTATGTTGATTGTATTTATTGTGTGCGGTGTGAAATTTAATTTTTATATGTTTTGGATTCCGGTTGTGCTGATACAAATTTATATATTTAGTATTGGACTTGGATTGCTATTGGCGCAGGGATGTGTCTTCTTCCGAGATATTCAGCATATCTATGCAGCAGTCTTAACAGCGTGGAATTATCTTACACCAATTTTTTATCCAATTGAGCAGCTTCCAGAACAAGTACAGCATTTAATTAAAATATTTAATCCAATGTATTCATATGTAGTACAATTCCGGACCATTGTTTTAAAAGGAGTATTCCCTGATATTAAGTGGATTCTTTACGGATTTACGGTAGCACTTATATCGCTGGTTGTCGGAAGCATTGTTTTTTCTAAAACACAGGATAAATTTATTTTATATATTTAGACGAGGAAAAAATGAAACAGAATGAAAAAAATGAAATAGCAGTTGAAGTAAAGAATGTAACAGCCAGATTTAATATGGCTTCTGAAAAGATAGATAATCTGAAAGAATATTTTATTAAGCTTGTAAAGCGAGAATTAATGTTTGAGGAGTTCCTTGCATTAAAAAACGTATCATTCAGTGTAAAAAAAGGTGAGTCCTGGGGAATCATAGGAATCAATGGCTCTGGAAAATCGACGTTGTTAAAGGTGATCTGCGGAATTTTAAAACCATATAAAGGAACAGTAACGGTAAACGGAACGATTGCTCCTTTAATTGAATTGGGCGCCGGTTTTGATGGTGATTTGACAGCCAGGGAAAATATTTACTTAAATGGAGCTGTTTTAGGGCATGACGAACAGTTTATGAAAGAGCATTTTGATGAAATAGTAGAATTTGCGGAGCTGGAAAATTTTTTAGATATGCCGATTAAGAATTATTCTTCCGGTATGGCAGCAAGACTTGGATTTGCGATCGCGACGGTGGTTAAGCCGGATATTTTGATTTGTGATGAGGTTCTTGCGGTTGGCGATTATGCGTTTCAGCGAAAATGTGAGAAAAGAATGAAAAAGATGCGAGAAGAAGGAACGACACTTCTGTACGTATCTCATTCGATGGAATCGGTTCGAAAAATCTGTGACAATGCTTTGTGGTTAGAAAAAGGAGTTGTCAGAGGCTGTGGAACTGTCCGTGAAGTATCAAGAGCGTATTTAAACAGCTTAAGTGGAAATAAAGGAGAGATGAAGGAAAAGGAGAAGGAAAATCCTTTTACTGATGAGACCTGCAGCTCACTGAGTATTTTCAGCGCTCCGGAGGCGAAAAGAGAAGGAACAGGACTGGTTCATTTTACTTCGATTGAACTGCTGGACAAAGAAGGAAAATCCAGTGCTTGTTTTGATACCGGAGATAAGATAACAATTCGTTTTCAATATGCAAGCAGAACTAAAAATATGCCGTTAAGTTTTGCATTTGGAATTGTTACAAAAGATCATACACCAGTTTATCGGACATCAACCGCATTGGAATATAAAAAAATGATTTTATCCGAGCATTGCGGAGTCATGGAATGTCATATTGATAAAAATTATCTTTTGGATGGTCAATATTATTTGGAAGCACGTATATGGGGAGAAAATTTAGTTCTTCATGACAGTCTGACAGATTTTATTGTGTTGGATATCAAGACAGCTGAGCGAAAAGAGCATGGATTTTTGGTAATGCCGCATGGATGGAACACATATCCAATAAAGTCATTTTTTGATCCGGAAACAAAATTCGGTTTTGAAATAACAGAACAGCAGAAAAAAGTATGGGCGATTGAATTGGAGATGGCAGATCGCCTGCTGACGGTGTGCAGGGAAAATAATTTAAAAATCTTCGCAGATGCAGGAACTATGTTGGGAGCAGTGCGCCACAAAGGATTCATTCCTTGGGATGATGATATGGATTTTGCAATGTTCCGGGAAGACTATGATAAGTTATGTGAGATTGCTCCCAGATATTTCACAGAACCGTATTTTTTTCAGAATGTGTACACGGATAAAAAGTATGTACATGGACATGCTCAGATTCGAAATAGCTATACAACTGGAATCCTAAGCGTAGAAGAAAGACAGAATAAAGAATTTAATCAGGGTATTTTTATCGATCTGTTTGTTTTAGAGAATGTTTCAAATGATGTACAGGTTGTAGAGAAGCAGAGAATGAACTGTGATGTATTAAAGCAATTTATTGTTGAAACGACAGATGGAAGAGAATTTGAATGGCCGGAGGATTTTGAAATTCCAGAGGAGTTGAAAGAAAATCTGAGTACAGACAATTGCTGGAAATATATAGATGATATGTTCCGGTCAGTCAAAGAGAAAGATGCAGATAAGGTGGCACCTTTAAACTTTATTTTTGATACAGAAAAGAGAATCAGAGACCGCCATATGTATGATGAGACAATTTGGATGGACTTTGAATATTTGAAAATGCGGTACCGGCTGGGTATGATGCATATCTGACAAACAGGTATGGAGATTATATGACGCCTCAGAATGTATCGAATACGCATGGAGGGGTAATTTTTGATACAGAGATGGATTACAAGGAATATCTAAGTAAATTGAAATGTAATGAAAATTAGTATAAAGGGATTGTTTTATGCAGAAAAAGAAATTCAAAATCGGGTATACAACAGGCACCTTTGATTTGTTCCATGTAGGGCATTTAAATATACTGGAAAAAGCAAAGGAAAATTGTGAATACCTTGTTGTAGGTGTAAGCACAGATGAACTGGTAAAAGAGTATAAAGGAGAATTTCCCATTATTCCTTTTGAAGACAGACTTCGTATTGTAAAGTCATTAAAATGTGTAGATCAAGTAATTCCGCAGAAAACAATGAACAAGCTGGAGGTATTAACGGAAATTAATTACAACGTTTTATTTCATGGAGACGATTGGAAAAATACGAAGATGTACAATGAAATAGAAGAAAAGTTGAAACAAAAAGGAGTTTCGTGTGTTTATTTTCCATATACAAAATCAGTTTCTACAAAAAGTATTAAAGAAAAAATAAGGGAAGAATATAAAGGCAGCGAAAGATGAAATGTTGGAAATACATATTAATGTTATGCGGATGCTGTGTATTATGTTCCTGCAGCAAACCAACTCAGGAAGCCAAATTTTATGACTATAATGTGATTGCTCATGCTGGGGGAGGAATAGATGGAAACATATATACAGATTCGTTAGAAGCACTCAATCAGTCCTATCAAAATGGGACAAGATTATTTGATATTGATTTGCGATTTACTTCTGATGATGAAATTGTACTGAGACACGATTGGACAGAAGTTGATTTGGGACAGCCAGAGTTTGGGTACTTATATCATATTGAGCGTCAGCGCAGTGAATATCTTCAAGAACAGATACCAAGAGAATATCTGCCAACTTTAGAGCAATTTAAACAAGCTCGCATCTTGTCAAAATATACACCGTTATCATTCAGAGACGTTGTAGATTGGATGAAATCCCATTCGGACGCGTATATGGTTTTGGATGTAAAAGAGGATGCAAAAGAAACATATACGTGGATTGTTGAACATTTTAAAGAAAATGATGAAATGCTGAATCATTTGGTTGTTTCCTGCTATGATGTCCAGGACTTAGAGGATGTATTAAAAATATATCCATTTAAGAATGTTATGTTAAGACAGCATGCAGTCTACCCAGATAAGTTTGATGAATTGCTTTCGAATTGTAATAAATATAAAGTTAAAGCGGTTAATATAAACTTACAATATGCTGATGATGAGAAAATAAAAGATATTAGGAAAGATGGAATCAAGATTTTTTGGGCGGTAGAAAATGACTTTGAGGAATATAAAAGTAAATATTTAGGCGATGGAGTTGTGAGTGATTGGATTACGGAAGATGAAATATGTAATTTGATTGATAAAGACTGAGGAGGAAAAAATGAATAAACTATTATCTGTTTCTATTGCAGCTTATAATGTGGAAAAAACATTAGAAGAAGTATTGGAGCCGTTTTGTAATATAAATAATAAAGAATTACTGGATGTTATGATAATAAATGATGGATCCAAAGACAGCACAAGAGAGATTGCTTTAAATTATGAAAAAAAATATCCAGAAGTATTTAGACTTATAGAAAAAGAAAATGGAGGATGGGGCTCAACATTAAATGTTGGTTTTAGAGAAGCAAGAGGAAAATATTTCAAACAACTTGACGGAGACGATTTCTTTTCTCCTGAAAATTTGGATGATTTTATAGAATATTTAAATGAAACTGATGCAGATATGGTATATTCTCCATTTGTTACATTTGAAGATAAGACAAATGCAATTATTCGCGTTATTGGAAGCTATGATTGCTTTGAGAGAAAAAGTCTTTATTACCTGAATGAAATACAAGACTTTATGCCGGCTATGCATGATATAGCAATTAAAACAGAGTTACTAAGAAAAAATAATGTTTCTATAACAGAACATTGTTTTTATACGGATGTGGAATTTGTTATTAAATCATACAATTGTTGCGAGACGATGTCTTATTATGAAAAACCTATATATTATTATAGAATTGCAAGAGAAGGACAAAGCATGAGTGTTTCTGGAGTGAAAAAACACTACTTAGATCATGAAAAAATGCTGTTTACCATGATTGATTATTATATGAAAAATGTTGATGATGAGGAAAAAAGAAAAACTATAGAAAATCGTTTGACGGGAGTATGCAATATGCAATATAGTTTTTATTGTCTTCTCCCAAGTGGGAAAAAATATAAAACAGACTTTATAAAATTCGATGATGAATTAAAGAAATATCCGTTCTTTTATAACAGAATCAATGGTAGATTAATTGAAATTTTGCGTAAATATAATTTCGCATTTTGATGAATTAAAGAAATATCCGTTCTTTTATAACAGAATCAATGGTAGATTAATTGAAATTTTGCGTAAATATAATTTCGCATTTTGTGGAATTATTGCAAAGCTGAAA
>NZ_QUEL01000045.1:0-4849 GCF_003478145.1 Clostridium sp. AF29-8BH
CTTCCATCCGAAAACTTCCGCTAGATTGCTTCGTTCGACTTGCATGTGTTAAGCACGCCGCCAGCGTTCATCCTGAGCCAGGATCAAACTCTCATGTTAAAGTTTTGATTCCAGTCAAAATTCGCTTGGCTAATTTTAACCGTTATTACTGTTGTTTTGGTTTTGTTCTGAATGTTCTCTTGAACTTCAAGGCTTAACCAAAAGCCTTTGTTCTTAGAATTTTCAGGGTTTTACATACTGTTCAGTTTTCAAGGTTCTTTGTTGTTGTCTCATCGACAGCTTATTTATATTATCATAAGCAATTGACTTTGTCAACAACTTTTTTATTTTATTTTTAATCTTTCTCAGAAACCCATTTGCGTTTCCGCTCTTATTTCTTCGATTGATTCGTCCTTGTCTCAAGGACGTATGTTATGATACCAGAGTTTCCAAGGATTGTCAACGATTTTTCTATATTTGTTATTCTTTTTATTTTGTTGTGATTTTTAGAATATTCTAACTATTTGAAGTCTATGCATCTATTTCCCCTAATCCCAGAAATGGCATCGAATCAAAAGAATCCGATGCCATTTCCATCCATTCATAAATACCGCTTTCAATCTCCATCTACACTCTCATTTATATCTATTACCTATTCCTATACTACCTCTCAATCAATTTAACTGCCAGGCTGACACCGCCGCAGACCCACATCACAAGAATTGGGTTCAGTTTCCATTTACGGAGCGCTATAAAAGCTGCCGAAAAAAGAACCAGACTGCCCCACTGGATCATCCTTTCCCCATTTACCTCTGGAAGAACTGCTGCCAGTAGCATCGAAAGTCCGGCACCTGCGATCAGCGCCACTACCGCTGGGCGAAGACTGCCTAAAATACTTCCCATCGCAGAGCCGCCACGGTAACGCCGATATATGTATGCCAATACCGATACAATGATACAAGATGGGAAAATACATCCCCAGGTTGCCGCAACCGCCCCCGGAAGTCCCGCTATCCGAATTCCGACAAAGGTTGCTGAATTGACCGCAATCGGTCCCGGCGTCATTTCGGCGATCGTGATAAGATTCGTAAACTCCGTCATCGTGATCCATCCCTGTCGTTCCACAATCAGGCTCTGTACCAGTGGAATCGCCGCGTAGCCGCCGCCCACGCTGAAAAGCCCTATCTGCAGAAAGCTCAAAAATAATTGTATATAGATCATATCTATTCTCCCCCTCTATACCGCACCGGCCGTCTGCTCACGTTTTCTCATCCAGATAAATCGAATCGTTCCCGCCAGAATACCCGCCGCAATGATATAGATTACATTCACATCCAGCACAAAATCAGCCAGGAACGCAATTACCATGATTGCAATTGAATACAGCTTTTTTTCCTTCAGAACATTCACTCCCAGCCCACAGGAAACATCCAGAATCACAGCCGCCACGCCGACTCGCATTCCCTCTAGTGCTGCTGCCACCCAGATGTTCGACGCAAACGCGGCGTAACAGACGGATAAAACCGCCAGAATCGCCATCGGCGGAAGAATCGTTCCGATGACTGCCACCACCATTCCGGCAAACCCATATACTTTCCAGCCAACCAAAATTGCCCCATTTACCGCAATCGCGCCCGGACAGGACTGTGCCAGTGCGGTAAAATCAAGCATTTCCTGTTCATCAATCCAGTGAAGCTCATCCACGAAACATTTCTTCATAAATGTCACAATGACAAAACCGCCCCCGAATGTAAATGCGCTGATATAAAGTGTTTTTAAAAATAAAACCAGCAGTCGATGCTTCTGTTTCATCTGCCATTCCCCCTTTTTCTATTTTATCTTTTGTCTCTCCCAGTTCTCCTTCACGCAAAACAACATTCCTTTTTCTGTGCCCATTATAACACTTGCCAATTCATTTTAAAATTACTATAATTTATATATAGTTCTTATCAAAATATCTATGATCGTCTATAAAAGCAGCGCCGTCAAAAATAACCTTTCTGACGGCAGGCAAAAAGCAGGACAAACACACAGATACGAATGTTTCCCACTCCTTATGAAACATTCAGGAAAGGAGTTTTCATGACACTGCGGCATTTCCGAATTTTTATCGAAGTAGCATCCGCCGGAAGCATTACACAGGCGGCACGCAATCTCTACCTGACGCAGCCAACCGTCAGCACCGCCGTCCGGGAGCTCGAAGAACACTACGGAACATTATTTTTCGACCGGATCAACCAGCGTCTGCGAATTACCGGCGAAGGGCGGCGTTTTCTCGACTATGCACGTCATTTTATCCAGATGTACGATGAAATGGAACTGGCATTTTCCAATTCCGGAATCAGCGGAGTTCTCCGCATCGGTGCCAGCACCAACGTGGGGATTTCCTATCTGCCACGTTTCATGCAGCTATTTCAAGAGACATATCCCAGGTGCACACGCAGGTCCATATACAGACGACCGCACAGACGGAAGCCATGCTCTTAAATGGGGCGCTAGATCTTGCAATCGTCGGCGGAACCATCCACTCCGAACAGATTGCCCTGACTCCCCTGTTTCAGGAACACTACACCGCCATCTGCGCGCCGGGACACCCGATGGCAGGAAAAACCGTTTCCATCAATACATTTATGAAACAACCGCTGCTCTTTCGCGAAGTCGGCAGCACCTCCTATGAAGTATTTCAAAATGCCATCCGCCAGACCGGCTGTGAGGTCACCCCTGCCTGGGAAAGCACCTCGCAAGAGGCCATTCTCGAAGCCGTCCGCCTGGGGCTTGGCGTCACGATTCTTCCAAGCACTATGATCGAGCTGAGCTGAGACTCAGTGCCATTTCCCGGATCTATTTTTCGGATTTTTCTTTTCAAAATACCGTTCATCTGGCGTGGCATCAGAGCAAGTTTCTGTCTCCTGTCATGCAGGATTTTGTCCAAATGGCGCGTGAACTTTTGCCATCCAACCATATTTCCGCTCAAAATCCCCCGGGAATCTTCCCTCATACATATCCTGTCCACAGAAATTTTCCGAAGGGCTCTCCCGCAGCTACGCTCACTGATCTGCGATATTGAACTACCCTGGGAAAAATTTCGAAATGCATCGGTGCTCTCTCAGATGCCTCTTCGTCATTTTCTGGCAAATGCGTTCTTTTCCGCTCTACTGGAACCAGGCAGCGGACTGGAAGATATGATTCTACAGATGCAGGGGATCGCGTTAGAGTATGCCATCGTCCGCTACAGCCTTTTCCTGTGATGGATGCATGACGGTTCCGGTAAACTTCCGTATGAGACGGTTCGCGATTATCAGGTCATCATTATCCATATGACCTGATACGACGCTGAGGTTATCTGGGATTGGTTGCGAATACGTACGGATAATTGAAAATAATTTCTTCCTGTAATATACTTTTAGCTATAGGTATACCTATATTTAAAAGATTACTGGAATTTGCCCGACGGACAGCGTGCAAAGCTGATCGACGGGCAATTTTATAATATGGCACCTCCGAGCCGGATTTATCAGGAAATTTCCTACCAGATTTCCCGCCTTCTTGGAAATTATATCGAGTCCAACGGCGGAAAATGCCGCGTTTATCCGCCTCCTTTCGCCGTCAATCTGGATGCGGATGATAAAGATTGGGCTGAGCCTGATATCTCTCTTATCTGTGATCCGAATAAATTGACCGACCGCGGCTGTTCCGGCGCTCCCGATCTCATTTTCGAAATCGTATCTCCATCCAGCCGGCGCATGGACTACCTTATCAAAAATGCTCTGACTCCCTTAAACTTACCGAATAAAATTCGTCGCCGTCCGCTCCTCCTGTTCCGGAAGACCATATTCTTTCTTGCCAAGCTCGATGGACTTCATAAGAAATGTCATATTCTTTGCAAGCATCCGCATCGTCTGCTTGCCTTCCTCATCCATCTCTGCCTCCCCTTTCTCACAGCCGTGAATACTGTTCCAGTATCTGCTGGATGCGATCGGCATATTGCTGATGGTAAAAAATTTGTTCAATTCATCAAAAGTCGCTGAGCAGCCGCCTCTGCGTGCACAGACTACACTGGCACCCACCTTCATGCTCTTATCAAAGGACGTGCTGTAAAACAAGCGGTCAAGACAGGCAATCAGCGTCGCATTAGCCGATGCATAGTAGACCGGACTGGCAATCACCAGGCCATCCGCCGCCTCAAAGAGAGGTGCCAGCTCATTTACGATATCATCAAACACACATTTTCCAATTTTGCTGCACTGGTTACAGGCAATACAGCCCCGGATATCTTTATTTCCAATCTGTATGGTTGTTACCTCTACCCCACTATTTCGAAATACATTCTCCATTTCCCGGATGGCAATGGATGTGTTGCCGTTTACACGTGGACTTCCGTTTAGAATTAATACTTTGCTCATTTGGTTTCCTCCTTTTACTCTGCGATACATTTATTCCAACAAATTGCTTTTAAACAGTCTGTAAGCGTATATATTGTCTTCAGGTGTCTACAACTGTCTACATGAAAATGAAAATGCAAAAAAGCGGAAACCTGATGAATCAAAGCTTCCGCAATAATAAAAAGAGCGCGAGACGGGACTCGAACCCGCGGCCTCGACCTTGGCAAGGTCGCGCTCCACCAACTGAGCCACTCGCGCATATTTGTAAGAATCGGGGTGACAGGATTCGAACCTGCGACCTCCTGGTCCCAAACCAGCGCTCTAGCCAAGCTGAGCCACACCCCGTCATCCACGTTTATATTTGATTTTCTTGAAAGTTTATATACCTTCAAAACTGCACACTGAATTTCTTCTACTTTCTATCTTTCATCCTTCAGGAAATAACTTCCTCTTACCTATCCTTAACCATAACCTTTTGGTTAAGCCCT
>NZ_QUEL01000046.1:0-4556 GCF_003478145.1 Clostridium sp. AF29-8BH
TATTTGGATATATGGGAGCCAAACAATTATATGATAAATCTAATGTCAAAATTAGTTTATTACCAAAAACGAAACAAGAAATTATAGTATATGGGGTACCCAAACAATTATATGATAAATCTAATGTCAAAATTAGTTTATTACCAAAAACGAAACAAGAAATTATAGTATATGGGGTACTCCCTGCTATTTTCCTTACATTGCTAAATACTGTATGGATGATACAAACTAATCCAATAGATTTTTCATTTAGAGTTAATGCTATAGTAGGCGGCTTAATTGCTAGTATTCCAGAAGAAGTTTTGTTTAGATATTTAGTATTTGCAGTATGTGTTTATATGGGAAAAGGTAAGGTGTTTTCAAATTTTCAAAATATTCTTTGCTATATAATCCTTATCCTGCCCCATGTTTTAATGCACTTTCCAGCAGGCATAGAAATGAATGTTATTGATTTGGGACTTATGAGTGTTTTTGGAATAGTGCTTACTTTTATTCAACGAAAATCTTCGTTGACATTAGCAATAGGAGTTCATTTTATTATTGATTTCATTCGATTAACGATATTTGGAGTGTAAGACAAATCCCAGTTTGCTATTCTACACACATCGGGTCAACTTGCCCCGAACTTTTACAACTAAATACCCGCCGTATACACAGTGGCACACCGAGCAGGAAATCTGAAAAAGGTCTCCTGCTTTTTTTCTGCCCAAAATGAGGTGGTAAAACGCCACCCCATCCGCCAATTACCGAAAGGAGTGATACGAAATGCCCTGTCCACACAACGAAATCACGATTGTTCAGCGCAGCCAGCGGCAGTCTGCGGTTGCCGCCGCTGCTTACCAAAGCGGCGAAAAGCTGTTCTGTGAATACGACCAGCAAGTAAAGCACTACCCGGAAAAGCGTGGTATCGTCCACAATGAAATCCTGCTCCCGGCAAACGCCCCACGGTCGTATGCAGACCGCAATACCTTATGGAACGCCGCCGAAGCGGTGGAAAAGCAATGGAACTCCCAGCTTGCAAGGAGGTGGATGCTTACCATCCCAAGAGAGATACCACCCGACCAGTACGCTGTCCTTGTCAGGGAGTTTTGTGAACAGCAGTTTGTTTCAAAAGGCATGATTGCTGACTTTGCCATCCATGACCCCCATCCGCCGGGACACAATCCCCACGCCCATGTCCTGCTGACTATGAGGGCAATGGACGAACATGGAAAATGGCTTCCAAAGAGCCGCAAGGTTTATGACCTTGACGAAAACGGGGAACGGATCAAACTTCCGTCCGGCAGATGGAAAAGCCACAAGGAGGATACGGTTGACTGGAACGACCAGAAGTATTGTGAAATCTGGCGGCATGAATGGGAGGTCATCCAGAACCGCTATCTGGAAGCCAATGACCGCCCAGAGCGTGTGGACTTGCGTTCCTATGCCAGACAGGGGCTTGATATAGTCCCTACTGTCCATGAGGGAGCTGCTGTCCGGCAGATGGAAAAGCGTGGTATCCAGACGAATATCGGAAACCTGAACCGGGAAATCAGAGCCGCCAACCGCCTGATGAAGTCTATCCGTCAGCTCATCCAAAACCTCAAAGGCTGGATTACCGAGCTGGGCGAAAAACGGAAAGAGCTGCTTGCACAAGAAGCGGCGGAGGAAGCGACACTTCTTCCCAATCTGCTGATGAAGTATATGGCGATACGAAAGGAAGAACGGAAGGACTGGACGAGGGCTGGACAGAACCGGGGGACTTCACAGGACTTAAAGGCAGTCAGCGAAGCCCTGTCCTATCTCCGGAAAAAGGGGCTTTCCACTGTGGAGGACTTAGAAGCATTTCTGGAATCTTCCGGGAAATCAGCCGCAGATTACCGCAATCAGATGAAGCCAAAGGAAGCCCGAAGCAAAGTGATTGACGGGATTCTTGCCAGCCGGACAGACTGCAAGGAATGTAAGCCCGTCTATGAAAAGTACCAGAAGATATTTTTCAAGAAAACAAAGGAAGCGTTCAAACAGGAACACCCGGAGGTTGCCCGGTATGAGAAAGCCGCCGCCTACCTTGCCAAGCACCCGGACGATAAGGACAGTACCCAAAAGGAGCTGCAAGAGGAGCAGGAAATGCTTCTGGAAGAAATTGCAGCCCTGAAAACACCGCTGACCGAGGTACAGGAGGATTTGAAGAAGCTGCGGGACATTCGCTACTGGGTACGGAAAGCCACCCCCGGCACAGAAAAAAGCAAAGAGCCGCCCATGAAACAGCCTATCAAAGAAGTCTTGCAGGATAAGGCTGACGAGAAAAAAGCACAAAGAACTGCCCCGGTGCAGACAAAACACAAACAACAGGATATGGAACTTTAACAGGCACTTGCCATTTTCAGATTGAGAATGTCAGGTGCTTTTCTTTTTTTCAAGGAGGAATAGATTTGAATTTATTTGAAGCTGTGAAGCAGTCCGTCACAACAAGACAGGCTGCGGAGCATTATGGAATCCATATAGGTCGGAACGGGATGGCTTGCTGCCCGTTCCATCACGATAAAACCCCAAGCATGAAGCTGGATCGGCGTTACCACTGCTTCGGCTGCGGTGCGGATGGGGATGTGATTGATTTTGCCGCCGCCCTGTATGGGCTGGGAAAGAAAGAAGCCGCCATACAACTAGCAAATGACTTCGGGCTTTCCTATGAGGACTGGAAGCCGCCGGGAAAGGCAAAAAAGCCCAAGCCTCGGCAGAAATCCCCGGAGGAACAGTTTCAGGAAGCAAAGAGCCGCTGCTTCCGTATTCTTGCTGATTATCTCCATCTGCTCCGGGCATGGAGAAAGGACTACGCCCCGCATTCCCCGGAGGAAGTCTTTCATCCCCGGTTTGTGGAAGCCTTACAGAAGCAAGCCCATGTGGAATATCTGCTGGATGTGCTGCTGTTCGGGGAGACAGAGGAAAAAGCGGCTTTGATTACGGACTACGGAAAGGATGTGATACAGCTTGAAAAGCGAATGGCAGAGCTTGCCGCCACAGACGCAGCAGGAACTAAAAAACACCATGAACGCCATGCAGCCGCCCCAGAGCGTTGAGGAAATCAAGGCGGGGCTGGAAACCACCGAGAAAGGCGGTGTCCGTCAGAGCATACGGAACTGCCTGACCGTATTTCAGCGTGACCCGTTGCTTTCCGGGGCTATCGCATACAACATCCTGACCGACCGCAAGGACATCATAAAGCCCATCGGCTTCCACAGGGAAAGCACCGCCTTAAACGATACGGATATGAAGTATCTGCTTCTCTATCTGGAAGAAACCTACGGGCTTACCAATGAGAAAAAGATTGATAACGCCATCGGGATTGTGGCGAATGAAAACAAGTACCATCCCATCCGGGATTATTTGAGTTCCCTTGTGTGGGACGGGAAGGAACGAATCCGCTTCTGCCTGCGGCACTTTCTGGGGGCTGACGCAGACGATTACACCTATGAAGCGTTGAAGCTGTTCCTGCTGGGTGCTATCTCACGAGCCTTTCAGCCGGGGTGCAAGTTTGAAATCATGCTCTGTCTGGTAGGCGGTCAGGGGGCTGGAAAGTCCACCTTCTTCCGGCTGCTGGCAGTCCGGGACGAGTGGTTCTCCGATGATTTGCGGAAGCTGGACGATGACAATGTGTACCGCAAGCTGCAAGGTCACTGGATTATTGAAATGTCGGAAATGATGGCAACCGCCAACGCCAAGAGCATTGAGGAAATCAAGTCATTTTTAAGTCGGCAGAAAGAGGTTTACAAGATACCCTATGAAACCCATCCGGCAGACCGCTCCAGACAATGCGTGTTTGGCGGCACTTCCAATGCCCTTGACTTCCTGCCCCTTGACCGTTCCGGCAACCGCCGTTTTATCCCGGTCATGGTATACCCGGAGCAGGCGGAGGTTCACATTTTGGAGGACGAAGCCGCTTCCAGAACCTATATCGGGCAGATGTGGGCGGAAGCGATGGAGATTTACCGAAGCGGCAGGTTCAAGCTGGCTTTCAGCCCTGCCATGCAGCGGTATCTCAAAGAACACCAGCGGGATTTTATGCCGGAGGACACCAAAGCCGGGATGATACAGGCGTATCTTGATAAGTACACCGGGAGCATGGTCTGCTCCAAGCAACTCTACAAGGAAGCCTTGAACCATGTCTTTGACGAGCCGAAGCAATGGGAAATCCGGGAAATCAACGAGATTATGAACCAGTGCATTACCGGCTGGCGGTACTTCCCGAACCCAAGAATGTTTCCCGAATATGGCAGACAAAAGGCTGGGAGCGTGAAAACCCGGCAACGGACTTATGCAACCCGTCTGAAAAAACGATGGACGGTTTTGTGGAGGTCACAGAACAGATGGAGCTTCCATTCTGAAAATGACAGCCCGTTGCATCCCCTGTTGCTATCCCGTTGCCGAGCCGGTTGCCGGAAAAAAACCCTTATTTCTGGGCTTTTCTCCTTTATAACAACCAAAACAACAGAAAAATAAAAGAAAAGTATAAATAGTAACCATCGCCAGATTGAGATTGTTTGCAAGGTCTTTTGAAGCCCGTTGCCGGACTTCGTTGC
>NZ_QUEL01000047.1:0-4059 GCF_003478145.1 Clostridium sp. AF29-8BH
ATAAGCTTTTTCTGCTTTTTGAATAAAAAATATTATAAGCTTTTTCTGCTTTTTGAATAAAAAATATTCCTTTCGTTCCTTTTTCTATTCCCTCTTTTAGAAATGCCTCCATTGTATCATCCTTATTAAAAAACGTGAGACATTTTATAAATGAAAAATCAAAAGGGATTTCATATTCAATCGGTGCATCCAGCTTATTATCCTTAATATATTTCTTCATATACCTTGTCATATGTTCTCCTGTGGCAGACATAAACACATGAGTCGAAGTCTTGTTCTCCATAATCATTTTAAATGATACTGCTGTCTTATTATTAAAACTGCTATCATTAAAAAAATAATGGAACTCATCGCATACAATATACTTATATTGGGATAAATCTATTTGACTGCTTATATTATGTAGTTTTTTAAATTCCATAGACTGATATGTAATCACATCTATTACATCCGTCTTAAAGTCTTCCTCTAATTCATATGTAAACTGTTCCACACAATTTTTTCTATGAATCAGCATTAGGATTTTATCTCCTGCTTTCTTGGCTATTAGGTACAAAGGATTCTTGCAAAAATAACTTTTTCCTGCTCCCATCGGTGCAGCTATTAATACATTATCCCCTGCTTTCCAAGTTTTAATATCTTCTTCACTTATAACATCCGAAATTCTCCTCTTCATTGGTACACCTCCAGTTAGTGATTCAAATAATCACTCATTGAATTTCTAATCTGTGGTGTATCTTTAAATACGAAAACGTTCTTTCCACTAGAACTATTTATGTCTGGTCGCATATCCAAAAGAACGTACCCCTTTAGCATCAAGTAACCAGCCATTCTTTGATTAAAAATAATAATGTCTTTTCTATCCGTAATAATCATGCCTCTCTTCTCATTATTATAGGCACACCACCCACAATAGAATGATGTGCCTGTCTTTCGTCCCATATGTAACCAGCATCCTCACTGGTAGAAGAAATCTTATAACCTTTTAAGCTGGAACTGTCCTCTTCAACAGTAGGTTGCGTTATCTCACAGCAACAATATCTCTGTCACTTATATGTTCGCCCTTTTTATTCCAAAGGAACTGCAAAGTGTTCTTTAATCTGCTCTGGTGTCACGCCATCAGAAAGATCCGCCTGTGCATCGGTAGAATTATCGCACTGGCTCATATAACCTATGTGGAAATGAACCGTGATGTCTTTGAACTCATACCGAATATCTACTGCATCAGAGAAGATACCGGATTCCATGAGGAAATCTAAGTTCTCCGTGAACTGCTCTGGCGTGATTGTTCTGGTGTCATTTGAGCCTTTACGTCTTACCTGTACGTTCTGAATCTGAATCAGATGATTCTTGATAGCTGACTGAAGTTTCTGTACTGTTGTCGGTCTATACATAGTTTGTGTTCTCCCTATCCCATCTTTTACATAAATCCCACTGTTACCATATTCCGTTTACTGTCTACATGATCTGCTTCTGGGGACAGATAAAGATTAAAGGCTTTTTTTACGCTAACCGAAAAAAGATCGTCAACATCCTCTGCTTTCTCAATATCATGAATTTCCTTTTTATCAATAAACATACTTGCATTCGAATCATTTGTTGTGAAAGCAAGCAACTGATTGTTTTTTACTGTCTGAACTTCATCGAAAGATAAGTCTACCAGTTCGATATTTCTATGCATGAATTTATCTTCTGCTTCTTCGTTATTCATATGAATCAAGAATCCATTTTTCTGCTCCTGTAACACCCTTTCAAACTGTGATGTCGTCAAGTGTTTGTCTTCAATTTCCTTATCGTTTAACTTCTCACAGTTCTCATCAGACTCATTTTTCTTCATACCGATCCACGGCAGATAAGCCGACAGTAACGTAGCTTCGCTTACCTTATATACATCGGAAATATTATGAATGTCATTTATCATCAGCGCCCATCCTTGATCCAATGGCATATCATGTGCTTTCAGAAAATTGTCTAAAATGTTACATATCCTATCCCATTCCAATGCTGTCATACTGGAAAGTTCTTTCTCAATCTGTTCATCTGAAACTTTACTTTTTGTCAACAATCTTGCAATCTGATAACCTTTATTTAATTTCATAATTTCTGTTCTCCTTTTATTTGTTATTTTTCTTTAATCTATCTTCATACCAACGTATTGAAGCATCTTTATTTATAGGCAGTTCCACTTTCTTTCCAGAATCAAACTCCAGAACTGTAGACAGCTTTCCATTATCAGCCTTTATCCATCTTTTCATAGACACCTGCTCCCAGTTTTACTTACTAATTAATCTAGCTTTAAGCCGTTCAAATTCCGTCATTTCTTTTACCGGCGGCTTTGGCTGTATTTCTGTTTTAACCGCGAATACGCTCGATGTTTTAGCTGTACGAACCTGTGTCAATGCTTTCATAGAGTTCTGGACACTCTCTGCATCTTTCTCCACCGATTCAGCCAGTGCATCCATTCTCTTATATGGCATCATCAAACCGCTAAGAATAACTACATTTTCGCCGGATTCTAATAAATAGCCATGATACTCTGTTGGTGCTGTCCCTACTGCTTTACGAAGCTCTACAACGTCAATCTTACTGTCCTTTGCAGATACCGCTTCTGATACACCCATGATAGAAATAGTCTTATCCTCACGCTTGGCGAAGATGTTATTATCCCTGTTCAGAATATCTACAATATTTCCTGTATTACCGTTCGCGGCGTTCGTTGCTACGATGATAGAAAATGACGGACAGTGCAGACAGGTTTCGATTTCTGCCAGATCCATATTTCCATCCAACGAGTGATTATTGATGCACAGCACCGCAGTGATAAGGGTTGCAAAGATTTTATTGATCTGAAGCTTGTCCATCGCATTATTATCTAAAATAAAGATGCTCCCCAGCTCCGGCTTCAGATCTTCAATCTCATCAAATGTCTGTCTTGCATTATCTCTAATCCTCAATGATTCTGCATCAGACGGAAGAACTAGAATGAGACACATCTTATAACCCATTTCCAATAAAATCCTCGCCAACACTGGTCCAATAGCTGATCCTGTGCCGCCGCCCATCGAAAACGCGATAAATACCGTACTTCCATCAATTATGTATTTCTGCAATTCTGGAAGTATTTCATCGATGTTCTCCGCCAATGCGTCCAGACTCCGATTACGATTCCCAGCCGCTCCAGTACAGTTCTTCATATGTATCTTATGGGATAAGTTGACTGCGGATAAATCTTCCAAACTGCTGTTGATACCAACGAAAGAGGTATTATCCTTTGTTCCATCAAGTCCCATGACCCTTTTCTCGATTTCCGATACAATCTGACAACCGCATTGACCGCAACCAATGAAGGTTGTTTTCAATCTCCTATTCAATTTTTTGTTCATAGTCAATCTCCTATTAAAAGTCCTTTTTCTCCATCTCTTTCATCCATTCCAGCCCTTTTGCTGACACATAGTATGTCTTTGCATTCAACTTCATAATACCGTATTTGACATACCCAAGACGAATCAGCTCACGCAAGTGCAGATAGATCGTCTTTTCAGTAAAAATCACTTTTTCTCCTGCCAGCGCCGCTATGATTTCCTTTTGGGTAGCTGCTACGATCTTACTCCACGCCTCCATGTGGTAGAGAATGTTGAGAATTTCATAATTAACCCTCAAAATCGTTCCTCCTATATTCAGTTTTCAAGTTGCTTCTATATAAAGTGTGGGAAATACCATCAGCAGAACGCCAATGATAATTTGACAAATAAATTTTTTCATGATAAGATAATTCTGCAAAATACATAGATCGTTTACCAGACGATCAAGTCTATCATGAAGACCTTCGGCAAGGGTGTTACCAGCATCCTATATGTCGGAGGTTTTTTATTTATCTATCCATACACTATATATCTTCAAGGAATTTACTCCCTTTTCTTCTTATGTTTTCTTGTATTTTTTTTTCATTGCTTTTATACCTCTCTTTCCTATGTCTCTACTATACTACGAGCAGTCGCATTCGTCAAGTATTTTTTTTACTTATTTTATACTTTTTATTGCACTTATTTTACACTTGCT
>NZ_QUEL01000048.1:0-3654 GCF_003478145.1 Clostridium sp. AF29-8BH
GCGGTTTTTACAATCCTGGATCTGTGCCGCCCATTGCTGCAACCGAACCTGTTCAGCAACCAAACTTGTTTGACTGCTCATAGCTAGACCTCCATAGGCGGTCAAAAAAGTTGAGTACTTAACTTTTTTGACTCTGTATAGTGTGAGACTATTATGGCAGAAAAGGAGTGGAGGAACAGGTACTTGCTATGGAGCGTTTACATATTATCTATTTCCTCATACGGATATGGGATTGGTGCATAAAAGATACGATTTTCCACATATTCATCAATCAATTTTTTCCCACATACTTTGCACACATCACTTTCTCTACCATCAAAGAATTCTTTTAAATATTGGATTTGCTTATCATCCTCTAATTCTGGCTGAGCTTTGACAACCTCATACGCCCCGCACTCACAAAATATAAACATTGTCACATACGGATTAAAGCCACAATTAGGACATGCAATTCCAAATATCCCCATCATATTAGCCATCATTGGATGTCCACATTGAGGACATCTTTTAGCACTAAATATGCAACTAATTATCAATTCCTTTCTATATGCTTTCCTCCATCCTCGCATTATATCTTTTTTGGCTTTTTTAAATCCTGCCATTATCAAATCTCTTTTTTTGACTTTCTGTTCATTTTCTACATAACCATTTTCTATTTTAGAATAACCAACGGATAAAGATAATCCAGAAAAAATACTTCCTTTACTTATTGCACTATTTACAACCGCTTCCAATTCCGCTCTTGTAATAGCGCCTCTTTTTCTTCTTAATTCAGCAAACTTATTGGTTAAGTTGGTATACAAATTATCAGCAATTATGTCTCCTGGGTCTTTGAATATGTAGTTTAGCCTAAGATACCTTCCGAATATTACCTTTGTATCTTTGCTATCCTTGAATAATGGTCTTACTTCTACCCTAACCTTATCAATAATATCTACATACTTTGACAAAGCAAAATTCGAAATAAGAGCATCCTTAACTTGCTTCTTTTTCTCGTCTGTTTCGTATGGATTTACTAAAACATTCACATAATCGTCCAAATATTCTTTAAAATTCTTTTCGTTTATTCGTATAGGAACAAAAGAAGTTAACACAAAAAAATTCTCTGTACTAGTGTTATCACTATTCAATGTTAGAAAATGTTCTAAAATATTTGCAAAATCGCTTTTCCCTATAACAGAACTTTTTAGCTGAATAAAAATATGCTTTTCCTTATTGAAAATCTCTATATCTTCTTCACCTCGCACTTTATACAAAAATCCACAATCTTTGTACCAAGACCAAAAATATCTGTAGAATGTAATTGTTCAAGCGCATAAATAGCTGCTACTGAATCTTGATTTTCTATCTTTGAGGTTGTTCTTCCACCAGTACTTTTTTTATCATAATAATTTCCCATTTGTTCATCACTCCTCGAATGTATATTTTTCTACCTCTTTCTCCGTATTTCTATATAGAATACTTTTTAAATAACATCTCAAAAAAATCACGAACCGTTTGTTTCATTTGCTGACTGTCCATAAACTCATAGCCGCCAAATCTATATACTTCATACCCTTTTAATTGTAATTTTCTCGTGTCAGCCATCATTTCAGCATATAGCTTTGGAGAAGAAATATCTCCCTCTGAATAATGTTGTTTACCATCAATTTCAATAACCACCCTTATACCATTGGATAAAAGCATTAAGAAATCCATGCGTTGATGTGTATATACTACATTACTTCCTCTCCAAGTCCTTGCATGAGGATCATAGTGTAAATATACTTGTGGAATTAGTGCCGGATACTCGTTCGCATTTTGATATATTGTATAATATTGAGTAGAAAAATCTTTTTCCGGTTGCGAATCTAAAGAATCAAGTAAACGCTTAAATAAATCTTTCTGAATATTTTCGCTTGCATGTGCAGAACCCCACCATTTTACAAGTGTGTTCCATAATAATCCATCTGCATTAGGCTCAAAATCATACAACAGACAATTGTCTGTATCTCCTACAATTTTTATATCATTAGCAATGGCATCATCAATAACTATATCTGGCTTTTTACCCAACGGAGCAAAAATAAGATTTTTCATATTGCTTTTTGCTGCTTGTCGCTTATATATTTTATAAATCAATTCATTTGATATTTTTCCCGATACAACCAACTCAAAGTCATCTGCGCCAATAATTTTATTAATTCCCTTTACATATTGAGTTTGTTCCTCACCTGTCCTAACTTCTGGATTAACCATTTTTTCAAGGAATTTGATTATCGAGTTGTCGCTAATATATTTTATTTGCAAAATATCAAGCAACATATCTTTATATGACATATCATCATTTATTACCACATGCTTAATTCATTAATAACAGATACTGCACAGACCATATCTGTCAGACACGCTTCTACTTTTTTATTGGGTTTTCCCTTATCCTTATAAACCCTGTTAAGATTATCAAAATACTGATATGGCTCATTTAAACTTTTCTGCACCCCTTGTAAGGCACTATATGTCTTATCAAGGATATACTGAAATTCCTGTTTTGCCTTCCACACTGTCCTCACTCCTTCCATTCCAAAATTTTATTTTAATTATAGCAAATAAACTTAACTTTTTGCTTTCCAGACTCCAGCATTTATTAACCTAAGTCTCAATGCACCATAGGTTATTTTGTATTTTTCAGAGTATTCATCTGAAATTGCCCTGAGATTATATCCAGCATTGATGTAATCCTGGACTAATTGAGTATTATCTATTCCCTCAATGTAGTTAGGACTCTTGGATCCCTTTGATTCTCTGATCTTTTTATGAAATGCTAATGTCTTAGCATTTTCTGCTATTAAACTCAATACAGCCTTATTCTGTTCAGCCAAGTCATCTATTTTTCTTATAGCTGTATCTGCTCTCTGTTTTTCCATTTCTAACTGCTTACGCAGATTGGCTATTGTCTTATCCTTCTCAGCTATCTGTTTGTTTTGTTGTTCTATCTGTGCATCTCTTTCAGACAGTTTCTTTTGACTGTCTAGGGATAAATTGAATGCCTCTCCCCTCTCTTTCATCAGCTCTCCCATAGCACCCTCCACAGCATTACTTTTTGCTTTCTCCTGTTCTAATTCTATTGTTAATTCTGTTTCTCTATCAGTTTCAGAAGTATATTCTACTTCCACATCAGAGTACCATTTCAAATAATCACTTAAACTTGAAAATGCACATGCCACTAAGGCAAGTGTACTTTGCAAAGTCTCTTTATCTAAGGGAATCTGCTCATCTGTTCCTATCTGTTTGTATAACTGATCAAACTCAGTGTAAACTCCTTCACACTGATGATGTATTTCCCTCAGTACTTCCACTGTCTTTTCATTCATGGCTTTCATGCTTACATTTTCTTTAAACATTCCCTATTTCCCCTCCCTTCTTTTTTAGTTTAGATACTATACCTAAACTTCTTTTCCTTATAAACTCCAGAGCTATAAAGTATCCTTTCAAAGCTCTCTGATTCAAAAGTTAACTGCTTTAAAATATTTCCAATTTCTTGAGTTTAGATACTATACCTAAACTTTAGATACTATACCTAAACTTCTTTTCCTTATAAACTCCAGAGCTATAAAGTATCCTTTCAAAGCTCTCTGATTCAAAAGTTAACTGCTTTAAAATATTTCCAATTTC
>NZ_QUEL01000049.1:0-1283 GCF_003478145.1 Clostridium sp. AF29-8BH
AGGAAATAACTTCCTCTTACCTATCCTTAACCATAACCTTTTGGTTAAGCCCTCGACCGATTAGTAACAGTCAGCTTCACGTATTACTACGCTTCCACCTCTGCCCTATCTACCTCGTCGTCTTCAAGGGGTCTTACTACTTGCGTATGGGATATCTCATCTTGAGGGGGGCTTCACGCTTAGATGCCTTCAGCGTTTATCCCGTCCCGGCTTGGCTACTCTGCCATGAACTTGATAGTTCAACAGATACACCAGAGGCCAGTCCACCCCGGTCCTCTCGTACTAAGGGCAGCTCCTCTCAAATATCCTACGCCCGCGCCGGATAGGGACCGAACTGTCTCACGACGTTCTGAACCCAGCTCGCGTACCGCTTTAATGGGCGAACAGCCCAACCCTTGGGACCTACTTCAGCCCCAGGATGCGATGAGCCGACATCGAGGTGCCAAACCACTCCGTCGATGTGAACTCTTGGGAGTGATAAGCCTGTTATCCCCAGGGTAGCTTTTATCCGTTGAGCGATGGCAATCCCACTTTCTACCACCGGATCACTAAGTCCTACTTTCGTACCTGCTCGACCCGTCGGTCTCGCAGTCAAGCTCCCTTCTGCCTTTGCACTCTTTGAATGGTTTCCAACCATTCTGAGGGAACCTTTGAGCGCCTCCGATACCCTTTCGGAGCGACCGCCCCAGTCAAACTCCCCACCTGACATTGTCCCACCTCCGGGTCACGGAGGTTGGTTAGAAATCCAGTACCACAAGGGTGGTATCCCAACAGCGACTCCGACAAGACTGGCGTCCTGTCATCAAAGTCTCCCACCTATCCTGTACATGCAGTACCGAATCCCAGTATCAAGCTAGAGTAAAGCTCCATGGGGTCTTTCCGTCCTGGCGCAGGTAACCAGCATCTTCACTGGTATTTCAATTTCACCGGGTGCATTGTCGAGACAGCGCTCAAATCATTACGCCTTTCGTGCGGGTCGGAACTTACCCGACAAGGAATTTCGCTACCTTAGGACCGTTATAGTTACGGCCGCCGTTTACTGGGGCTTAGATTCAAAGCTTCGATTGCTCTAACCTCTCCTCGTAACCTTCCAGCACCGGGCAGGCGTCAGCATATACCTCACCTTTCGGTTTCGCATAGACCTGTGTTTTTGCTAAACAGTTGCTTGAGCCTATTCTCTGCGGCCACATCTCTGTGGCACCCTTTATCCCGAAGTTACAGGGTCATTTTGCCGAGTTCCTTAACAATGCTTCTCCCGCCGGCCTTAGGATTCTCTCCTCATC
>NZ_QUEL01000049.1:1512-3002 GCF_003478145.1 Clostridium sp. AF29-8BH
TTTGCCAGCTTAGCACCTACCTCGCTTGCCCTGGTATCTTCATTCCCAGGTTCCGGTATCTCTCTGTGTCCCCACAGTTCTGATGATATGCAGTACAGGAATTTCAACCTGTTATCCATCGACTACGTCTTTCGACCTCGCCTTAGGCCCCGACTTACCCAGAGCAGATCAGCTTTACTCTGGAAACCTTAGATATTCGGCCTGGAGGATTCCCACCTCCATCTCGCTACTCATTCCGGCATTCTCTCTTCTTAAAAATCCACAGCTCCTTATCGGTACTGCTTCGTCTCTTTAAGAATGCTCCTCTACCAATGTATAATTACATTCCTAAGCTTCGGTGTTGTGTTTTAGCCCCGGACATTTTCGGCGCAGGACCTCTCGACTAGTGAGCTATTACGCACTCTTTGAATGTGTGGCTGCTTCTGAGCCAACATCCTAGTTGTCTTCGAAATCCCACATCCTTTTCCACTTAACACACACTTTGGGACCTTAGCTGTAGGTCTGGGCTCTTTCCCTTTTGACTACCCAACTTATCTCGTGCAGTCTGACTCCCGTACATCATTTATGCGGCATTCGGAGTTTGATATTCTTCGGTAGACTTTGACGCCCCCTAGGAAATTCAGTGCTCTACCTCCGCTAAACTAATACGAGGCTAGCCCTAAAGCTATTTCGAGGAGAACCAGCTATCTCCGGGTTCGATTGGAATTTCTCCCCTATCCACACCTCATCGCCACCCTTTTCAACGGATGTGCGTTCGGTCCTCCATTCCCTTTTACGGGAACTTCAACCTGGACATGGATAGGTCACCCGGTTTCGGGTCTGCACATGCTGACTTTACGCCCTATTAAGACTCGCTCTCGCTTCGGCTCCGGAGCTTTACTCCTTAACCTCGCCAGCATCCGCAACTCGCCGGACCGTTCTACAAAAAGTACGCGGTTGCACCTTAACGTGCTTCCACAGCTTGTAAACACAGGGTTTCAGGTTCTCTTTCACTCCCCTCCCGGGGTCCTTTTCACCTTTCCTTCACAGTACTATGCGCTATCGGTCACTAAGGAGTATTTAGCCTTGGGGGGTGGTCCCCCCGAATTCCCGCAAGGTTCCACGTGTCTCGCGGTACTCTGGATCCTGCCGCTGCTTATCGTTTTCATGTACGAGGCTTTCACTCTCTCTGGCCGGTCTTTCCAGGACCGTTCCATTAACGAATCAGCTCACTTATGCAGTCCGTAACCCCAGAGTGCACGCACTCTGGTTTGGGCTCTTCCCATTTCGCTCGCCGCTACTTTGGGAATCGATGTTTCTTTCTCTTCCTCCGCCTACTTAGATGTTTCAGTTCAGCGGGTTCCCTTCCATACGTTATGTATTGGCGTATGGATGACTGAGGTCTTCTCAGCCGGGTTTCCCCATTCAGATATCTCCGGATCAATGGATATTTGCTCCTCCCCGAAGCTTTTCGCAGCTTATCACGTCTTTCATCGGCTCTTAGTGCCAAG